>VFZS01000455.1 GCA_016871095.1 Acidobacteriota bacterium | reverse complement strand
GGGCCGGTCCTCGAGCACGAAATCCAGCCGCCCCAGAGAAACGCCCCAGTTCCGCGGCTGCACCAGCAGCACATCCCCCACCTGCTTCGCCGCCACCTCCCGGTGGGTGTGCCCAAAGACCACCGCGTCCACGCCGTGCAAGGACTGTGCCAGCTCTCGGCTCACCTCATCGTGCACCGCCAGCACCACCAGGTCGGGCCGGCGCTGCTTCCTCAGCTCCGGAAGCACCCGCGCCAGGGCCTTGAGCACAGGCTCGAAGCGGTATCCGCGATAGTGCTCCGGAGGATCCCAGCGCGGGATGTCGGGTGTGGTCAGCCCCACTACGGCCACCTTCACGCCCTCCAGCGTCTCCACGATGTAGGGATGGAAAGGCTTGCCAGCGCCTTTGGCGGTGACCAGCGTGTTGGCGGACAGCCAGGGAAACCGCGCGTCCGCGCGCGCCTGCTCCAGGTTCTTCAGGCCGAAGTTGAACTCATGGTTGCCCAGCACCATGGCGCGGTAGCCCAACCGATTCATCACCAGCATCATGGGGTCGGAGCGCAGGGGCTCGCCCGCGAAACGCAGGTTCAACGGCAGGCGGCCGCGGCTCACGTACTGCTGGTAGAGCGTTTCCAGGGGCGTCCCTTGGATGGTGTCGCCGCAGTCGATCAGCAGCGTGTTGGGGTTCTCCCGCTGCACGGCTCGAATCAGGGACGCGAGTTTGGCCAGGCCCCGCTCAGCGGGCTCGCCCGTGAAGTAGTCGACCGGGTAGATGTTGCCGTGCAGGTCCGTGGTGGCCAGTAGCGTGACCGTCACTTGCCGCGCCCACAGGGCGCCGGCCAGCGCGGCCAGCAACAGGAGGCGAAACCAGTGCATAAGGCGGAGCTTTCAGTATAAACTGGCGGTCATGAGACCCTATTTGAGCTTGCTTGCGCTGGGCCTGCTGGCCCTGACCCTGGCGGCGCAGACGCCCGCGCAGCCGGCGTCGCGCGAACCCGGCCTGTACGCCACCATGACCACCACATTGGGGACCGTCGTGCTGAAGCTCTTCGAGCAGGAGTCACCCGTGACGGTCCGTAATTTCGTTCACCTGGCCATGGGCCGCAAGGCTTGGCCGGACCCCAAGACCGGGCAACTGGTCCGCCGCCCGCTCTATAGCGGGCTGACCTTCCACCGCGTCATCCCCGGCTTCATGATCCAAGGCGGCGATCCGCTGGGCGATGGCACCGGGGGAACCCAGGCCATCAAGGACGAGTTCCATCCCACGCTCAAGTTCGACATGGCGGGACGCCTGGCCATGGCCAACGCCGGGCCTAACACCGGCAGTTGTCAGTTCTTCATCACCGACGTTCCCACCCCGCACCTGAACGGATTGCACACCATCTTCGGCCAAGTGGTGGAGGGCATGGATGTGGTCAAGAAGATCGCCGCCGCTCCCACGGGCGCCAACGACAAGCCGCGCACGCCGGTGGTCATCCAGAGTCTGACCTTCAAGCGCGAGGGCCAAGCGCCGCCCAACGACGTGCTGGCCGCGCCGCAGCCCAAGAAGGCCACGCCGCCGGCGAAGAAGTAGCCGCCGCATGGCCGGCCAGGGCCCATATGCATCCACCCCGCTCTCCTGAGAGCGGCGCGCCGGACGCCGACCCGCTGCTGGGCCGGCGGCTGGGAGCTTACCGGCTGCTCCAGCGGCTGGGCGAGGGCGGCATGGGAGCCGTATACCTGGCAGAGCGCGAGGGCGAATTCCGCCGCCGTGTGGCGGTGAAGCTGGTGCGCGCCACGCTGGCCACCTCCGAGGTGCTGGCCCGCTTCCAGCGCGAGCGGCAGACCCTGGCCGCGCTGTCCCATCCCAACATCGTCACCCTGCTCGACGGCGGGGCCACCGAGGAGGGCGCGCCCTACCTGGTCATGGAGCACGTCGAGGGCGCGCGCATCGACGACTACTGCACGCAGCGGCGCCTCACTCTCGCCGAGAAGCTGCGGCTCTTCCTGGAGGTCTGCGCGGCGGTTCAGTATGCCCACCAGAATCTGGTCATCCACTGCGACCTCAAGCCCGGCAACATCCTGGTCACCGCCGACGGCGTTCCCAAGCTGCTGGACTTCGGGATCGCCAAACTCCTCGTGCCCCAGGCCGCCGAACTCAACGGGCAGGTGACTCAGGCCGGCCTGCGGCCCTTCACGCCCGACTTCGCCAGCCCCGAGCAGTTGCGCGGGGAGCCGGTCACCACGGTCACCGACGTTTACGCCCTGGGCGTGATCTTCTACCTCCTGCTGAGCGGCCAGTCGCCCCATCCGCTCCGCACCTACTCCCCCGCCGAGCTGGTCGAGGTCATCTGCCGCCAGGAACCCCCGCGCCCCAGCAGCCTGGTTCCCGCCGACCACCCCGAGAAGCTCCGGCGGCTGCTGGAAGGCGATCTGGACGCCATTGTGCTGAAGGCCCTCCGCAAGCAGCCGCGCGAGCGATACTCCTCGGTGGAACAACTGGCCGCGGACATACGCCGGCGTCTGGAGGGGCGGCCCGTCTCGGCGCGCCAGGGCACGCTCCGCTACCGCGCCGTGAAGTTTGTGCTGCGCAACCAGGTCCCGGTGGCCGCCGGGGCGCTGGCGGCGGCGGCGCTGCTGGCCGGGGTGATCGGCGTGGCCTGGCAGGGCAGCGTAGCGCTGGCGGCCCGGGCGCGCGCCGAGCGCCGCTTTCTGGATGTCCGCCGGCTGACGCACTTCCTGCTGTTCGACTTCCACGACGCGGTGCAGAAGCTGCCCGGCTCGACCCCGGTGCAGGAGATGCTGGTCCGGCGCGCCCTGGTCTACCTGGACAGTCTGGCCAGCGAAGCGACGGGCGACCCGGGCCTCCAGTTGGAGCTGGCCGAAGCCTATGTCAAGTTCGGCGACGTGCAGGGCAACCCCTACCAGCCCAACCTGGGCGACACCTCCGGCGCGCTGGCCAGCTACGGCAAGGCGCTCGCACTGGCCGAGCCGCTGGTGCGAGCGGACCCCGGCAATGCGCGGGCCACTCGCGCCCTGGCCCGCGTGCACGCCCACACCGGCGACGTGCAGTTCCTCAATCGGCAACTGACGGAATCCACCGCCCAGATGCGCCAGGCGGTGGCGTTGCTCGAAAAGCTGGCCGCGGCCAGCCCAAGTGACGCCGACACCCGCATCGAGCTGGCCGGGGCGCTGGAGGGCCTGGGGGATCAACTGGCCAAGGGGATGAGCGATGCGGGCGGAGCCCTGGAGAATTTCCGGAGGTCGCTCGCCGAGTGGGAGGCGGCCCTGAGGCTGGACACGCGGAGCCTGCGTGCGCGCCGCGCCACCGCTGGTCTGCGCCTGAAGATCGCCGACCTTCAGTTAGCCACGGACCCCCGCGCCGCGCTGATCACCTTGCGCCAGGGCGTCGCCATTATCGAGGCGCTGCCCCGCGACGAGCGCAGCACGCTGCCATCGCGCCGCCTGGAAGCCAGCCTGCGCCGCCGCATCGGCGACTGCCTGTGGGAGCTGGACCAGGACAAGGACGCCTTGGAGGCATACGGAGGCGCCGTGGCGGAGTTCTCGGCGCTGGTGTCTCTGGATCCCGGCAACACGCGCGCGCAGTTCGACCTGGTCGCGGCGCTGAACGACCTGGGGCAGACGCTCGAGGCCACCGGCGACCTGACCGGCGCGCTGCGGCACTACGGCTCCATCGCCGACATCCTCGAGAAGCTCGTCCGTACCGACCCCGCCAGCACCACCTGGCGCGCGCACCTGTCCGAGATGCTGGTGCGGATCGCCGGGCTGCTCGAGAAGACCGGCCAGCCCGCTGAAGCCCGCCGCCAGGCCGAGCGCGGCCTGCGCGCGGCGCGGGAGCTGGCCGCGCTGCCGGATCTCCCGGCCAGCGAGCTGACGCGGGCGGCGCGGCTGCTGGTGACGTGCAGCCCGGCGAGTCTGCGCGATCCGCGCGCCGCCGCCGAGTACGCCCAGCGGGCTGTGGTGCTAACCCGCGGGTCGGACGCCTACGCGCTCGACACCCTGGCCGAGGCCCACCTCCAGACCGGCAACCGGGAAGCCGCCCGCCAGGCCATCCAGCAGGGTCTGGCCCTGGTGCCCGAGACTCCTGGCCAGAAGCCCTGGCTGCGCCGCCTCCTGGAAGCCAAGCTGGCGCGGGTGGAGGGCAGGTAACGCCCCTGGCTCGCCCGGGGGTGCGGCGCAACCGCCCGCAGTGACACAATGACTCAGTGACCCAGTTCTTCCTCGGGGTGGACGGCGGGCAGTCCTCGACCACGGCGCTGATCGGCGATGAGACCGGGCGGGTGGTGGGCGCCGGCAGCGGAGGCCCCTGCAACCACGTGGGAGGTCCTGGCGGACGCGAGAAGTTCGTGCGCGCCATCGAGGGCTGCGTGGGGCAGGCATGCCGGGCCGCGGAGCTGGATCCCGCCGCCGTCGTCTTCGAGGCCGCCTGCCTGGGCTTCAGCGGCGGGCCTGAGGACAAGCGGCCGTTGCTCGAAGTGATGCTGCGCACGCGGCGCTTGATCGTCACCACCGACGCCCCCATCGCCCTCACCGGCGCTACCGCGGGCCGGCCCGGCATCATCGTAATCGCCGGGACCGGCTCGATCGGCTTCGGGCGTAACGCCTCCGGCAAGACCGCCCGCGCCGGCGGCTGGGGCTACGTTTTCGGGGACGAGGGCGGCGGCTTCGACATCGCGCGGCAGGCTCTGCGCGCCGCGCTGCGTCTGGAAGAAGGCTGGGGCGCCGCGACCAGCCTTCACCCTCGCCTGCTCGAGGCCACCGGGGCCGCCTCGGCCAACGAAGTGCTGCACCAGTTCTACACCGCGGAGTGGCCCCGCCACCGCGTCGCC
>VFZS01000454.1 GCA_016871095.1 Acidobacteriota bacterium | reverse complement strand
CATTCGCACGGCTTCCGCGCCGCGGCCCAGCCGCCGCAGCAGGGCCGCCTTCAGGTTCAGCGCCCGCGTGTTGAGGGCGTTGGCGCCGATGGCGCGGTCCGCAAACTCCAGCGCCGCCGGAAACTCCCCGCGCAGCGCCGCAGTCTCCGCCAGCGCGTAGTAGCCTGGAGCCTGCCACGCCGCGCTCCAGATGGACTGGTAGAAGGCGTCGTACGCCGCGTCGATCTTGCCTTGCGCCTTCAGCGCCGCGCCCAGGTAGTAGAACGCCTCGCCGTCCTTGGGCGTGGTGTAACCCGCGGTCAGCCGCGCGACGGCCGTGCGGAACCGCTTCTCGGCTTCCTCGTACTTCCCGCGCCGCAGCGCGATGATGCCCATCGCCGTGTTGACCCGCGAGTCGCCGGGATCGCGGCGCAGCGCCTCCTCCCAGTACGGATCCGGCTCCAGCGCCGGGTTGTGGAACTGGTCGATGCGCAGCCCCGCCAGGTACAATTCTTCATTCGTCTTGATGTCCTGCGGCGGGGGCGGCGGCGTCACCGGCTTGGGCATCGGCTCCTTGGTCATCTTCACCGGCTGGTAGGCCACCACCTCGCGCCCGCCCACCACGAGCGCGGCCCGCAGATCCTCTTCCTTCACTCCCGCCGGCAGAGCCACCTGTCGCACGAAAGGTTTGCCCGGCCCGATGGCGATCTTCTCCTCCAGCAGCACCTTGCCGTCGGCCTTGAGGACCGCCGTCGCCGCCGGATGCGCCCCGGTCGTATACAGCCCAACCTTGGCGTTGCCGCCGGATACTTCCAGGTTCACCGCCGCGTCCAGGTTGGCGTTTTTCACGCCTCCGATGTCCCGGAAGGGGTACCAGAACATCTTGAAGTCCTTGGTCTCGTACGGCTGCATCCAGCTATAGTCCGGCTGGTTGTCGGAGTACGCGCCTACCATCAGCTCGATGTACGGCCCGTCCTCGTCCGACAGGATGTTGTCCCACAGCCGGCCGCCGGGGCCGTTGCCCCAGGTCCACAGCTTCTTGCCTGGCACTACGTGATGGTCGGATACGCTCATCGTGCCCGCCTGCTTGCCGTGGTCGTAGCCGGCCAGGAAATCGTCCTCGTAGTTCCAGGCGAAGATCGAGTTCGAGAAGGTGTGGTTCTTGTACCAGCTCACGTCCACGCCGCCGCGGAAGTCCGACCCGCCGTAGAAGGAGTCCGCCACCGGCCAGCGTATGAACTCGCGCTTCGAGTGGTGGGTGCCGAACTGCGTCCGCGGCGGGAAGATCACCTGGTAGTTCTCATTGGTGTGCACCGCCACGTTGGCCCAGGCCAGGATGGTGTTCACCACCGGAGTGCGGTTCATGATCCGCACCGTGGTCTCCAGGTACGACTTGCCCGGCCGCAGCGTCAGCCCTAACGCCCAGCGCAGGCGGTGCCGCAGCTCCAGCTCGCCCACCCACACCGTCTTGCTGCCGTCGGCGTTCTCTTCCAGCTTGTGCTGCACCGGCATGAAGCTCGAGGACCGGTGGTGGTGCGGGATGTTCCACTCCACGCCCCCCGAGATCCACGCCCCCAGCATTCCGATCAGCGCCGGCTTGACGACGTGCTGGCGGTAGAAGAAGTCGTACTGGTTGGTCTTGTCCTCAGCCGAGAAGATCCTCCCGCCGATTTCCGGCAGCACCCCGACCTTCACGTACTCGTTCTCCAGGTAGACCATGCGATAGGTCTTGTCCTGGCGCTGCCCGGTCAGCTTGTCCTGGAGCGGGTAGGGATACACCCGCCCTTCGGCCCCCTGGTAGGCGCGGCCGAAGTAGAACATAGGATTCGGTTCGGGCGCCCCGGCCAGGTAGGTCGGCAGCACCACGTCCTCTTCCCACATCTTGACGGCCGGCGGCGCCGCGGCGGCGGCGACCTGCACGGCCAGCCACAGCGCGGCTACTCGCGGAAGTGTGCGGTGATTCATGACTGACTCCGGTGACGTGAAACCCAAGGTACCCCCCTGCGGGGGCAGGAGTCAACCCAGAGCGGGCTCAGGCGCCTGAGGTCCAGTTCCGCCGCTCGATGATGGTCCGCGGCTCGTAGGTCCACCCCGACTGGAGGCGCTTCTCTTCCCGGCGCGCCGTCCACAGCAGCACCGGCCCCAGCGCCTTGGCCGCCAGCCTGGCGAACGCTCCGAACTCCAGCTCGATCTCCAGCCGCAGCGCCCGCACCTGCTCGCTGATGGCCTTGTTGGCCGCCCGTATGTGGTGCTCGGTGGCCCACAGCAGCCCGGCGTAGGCGGTCTTCAGCTTGAACGCCTCGCGCTCGAAGCGCTGCCGCACCCGCTCGTCGGCGTGGCTCTTGTAGCGCTGCCAGCCCTTCAGCATGGTGCGGCAGATGCGGAACACGCTTGGCCCGTTGCGCTCCATGTCCCGTACGAAGGCCCAGTCCAGCAGCCGCTTGGACTCGTCCCGCGGTATGGCCCCGTGCTCGAAGTTGAACTTGTACTGGCCGTGGATGTCCGCCAGATCCACCTCTGCCAGCATGCGCCCTTCCTGGCTCATCTGCTGGAACAGCGGCGTGCCCGGCACCGGCGTGTACAGCATGAACTGGTGGAAGTCGGTCTGGTGCGCCACCGCGTGCTCGATTTCCTGGTGGATGTTCTCCGGCGTGTGGTGCTCCAGCCCCACGATGGTCGAACCCAGCAGCTTGATGCCGTGCGCCTGCAACTGGCGGGTCATCTCCCGCGTGTCCACGCCCGCCAGCTTCGAGTAGCTCGACTGCGGGCTCTCCAGCCCCAGCCAGATCCACGAGATGCCCAGGTCCACCAGCTCTTCGATGCTGTACTTCCGGATGGCGTTGGCCGAGCTGAACACGTACAGATCCCAGCTCTTCTCCCCCCTCTTCATGTGATCCAGAAGCTCCAGAGCGCGCTCCCGCTGGAGCAGGAAGTTCTCGTCCATGATGAAGAACGCCCGCGCCCCCAGCACTTGCTCGCCCCGGCACATCACCTCGAAGAGCTCCCGACCGCTCTCGAAGAAGTTCACGAACTTGCCCTTGCCGCCGAAGAACGCCGAGGTGGTGCAGAAGTTGCACCCCATGGGGCAGCCCACCGAAGGGATGATGGTGGCAGCGGTGGCCCCTCCCCCGATCACGTCCGGGATTCCCAGCGCCCGCGTGCCGTAGCCGGACACCAGGTCCGGATGCCGGATCGGCGCCTCGACCCGGTCCCCCAAGTACTCCCGCATCCAGGCCACGCCCTCGCCCTTCACGATGTGATCGGCGTCGATCATCCCCTCCAGCCCCGGAATGGCCGCCACGTGCCCGCCCACCACCACCGTCGATTGCGGCGACAGCTCGCGCACCATGCGGCACATCTCCTTCACCTTGCCCACGTTGCAGATGATCGAGGAGATGCCCACCACCTCGTAGCGGTGGCGCGTCAGCTCCCGCGCGAACGCCTCCCGCGTGGGGAAGTCCAGCACCGTGCACGGCGCCGTGACGTTTTCCTGAATCATCGTGATGCCCCAGGAGCGGTGGAACATGCGCAGGGAAAAGGCCCCCTGCTCCCGCGTGACCTGGTTGTGGTACAGCTCCATGGGGTTGATGGCCCGGCTGCCGAACTCGTCGTCCTGGGCATACGGACCAAACACGGAGGTCAAGAGGGTGGTGGCGCGACGGCCTTTGGGATGCTGAACGGCCATGAACTTTCCAGTCTGGAAGGACTAGCCTCAATCATACCATGCTCCGCTCCAGTGTATACTTGCTGTTCCCAGGAAACCTCCATGACCGCGATGACACGCCGCGCCTTCTGGCAGGCTTCTTCCGCCGCCGCCCTGGCCGCCGCCTTCGGCCCCCAGGCTCTTCCAGGCCGCAAGCCGGCCCGGATCTACCTCGTCTTCTTCGGCGTCGCGCCCTCCCAGGACGATACCCACCTCCGCCCCATCCCGCACGAGGAAACCGTCCGGCGCCTCCAGAAAGAGTGCGAAGGCGTGGAATTCGTGGTCCGCGACACTACGCAGGGCGTCACCCTGTCGTCCGTGCTGAACGAGGCCAAGGAGCTTAAATCACAGGGCTATGCCGGCGTCATCCTCTACGGATGGCCCCGCGACAACGACCTGCTGCGCACCGGCCTGCCCACCATCAACGTCGCCATCCTCAACGATTTCCTCAACGTCCCCTACCCCCTCTTCCAGGCCAACCGCACCGTCGGCGCCATGCTGGACCCCTGGCGCTTCTCGGCCGACCCCAGGGTCTCCGAGCGCATGTTCCGCGACCTGGTGGACAAGATCAAGCTCATCCGCGCGCTCCACCGCCTGAAGTCCGAGCACATCCTCACGGTGACCGATTCACCTCTGGTCAACGTCACCTACGGCGACATCCTCAAGAACCCGCCCCCCAACTACAACCAGGCCATCCTGGGCGCCATCTCCACCACCTTCGGCACGCGCGTCACCAAGATCGGCACGAAGGAAGTAGTTTCGGACCCGGACATCGCCAGGCTCTGGCACAAGGACAGCCGCGAAGCCAGCCAGATCGCCGACGGCTGGATCCGCGCCGCCCGGAAGATGACCTACACCATCCCCTCCGAGGTCGTCCGCTCAGCCAAGCTGTACCTGGCGATGAAGCTGCTCATGGAGAAGCACAATGCCACCGCCATGGCCTTCCACATACGCACGCTGATCCCCAACCCGCGCCCCGAGGACCTGGTCTTCCCCGCCCTGGCGGTCTCCGAGTTCCAACTGCACAACGTGGTGGCCAAGTGCCAGTCCCACCTGAACATCCTGCTCTCCGAGATGCTCTTGCAGTATGCCTACGGAATACCCAGCATGCTGGGCGATTACTCAGTGGACAC
>VFZS01000453.1 GCA_016871095.1 Acidobacteriota bacterium | reverse complement strand
GGGCGAACCCGGGAAGTCGATCGTGGCGAACTTGCCGTCTTTGAACACCCAGCCATGCCTCGTGACAGTGCCCGTGCTCGGGTAGGCCCCGACCATGTCCCCGGCGTCGTTGATTCCGTAGATCTGCGACCTGTTCATGGGGTTGCCGGGGTAGTCGATCACGGTGAAGTTGGTGAGCTGCGCGCGGGCCACCAGCGCCATGGTCAGCGCCACGCCACCCGCGATGATGTGGCATCTCAGTCGATTCATGCTCATGCACCTCCTACCTGGTTACACGTAAAATCCTCCTCCGACCTACAACCGCCCGGCGAAAATATCGAGCGGCGCTAACGGACTGCGACGGTCACTGTGTTGGAAGACGTGGAGCCCGCTGTCAGGACCAGCGGCAGGCTGCCTGTTCCGGCCCCCGACGGCACGCGCAACGTCACCTGATAGACGCCAGGGAGCCCCGGAGCAGCCGTCGAGAATAGAACCTCGGCATCCTTGCCGCCAAGCGTTGCGGTCACCGCAACCGTGGTGAACATCCTGGCTCCATTCACCAGCCTGCCCGTGGCCAGGGCCGGCGTGGTTTGTCCCAACCCGGTCAGGTGGGCCACAATCACATCTCCCGCCTGGGCCGGCTTGGCGGCAGTCACCAGCGAGTTGTCGGCGCGTTTGAGGACGGCGTCTGGGAACACGGCCGGCGCCACTGGGGTAACCGCGATGGTCGCAATGTTGCTGACGCCATTGCCGTTGTTGACCGCCACTGGCTGCGTGCCGGGCGGCAGCTCGAACGGCAACTGGGCGTTGATGTGTGTGGGGGACACGTACAGCAGCCGGGCGCGATGCTGCCCGGCTCCGACTACCCCGGCGTTCAGCGACTCGGGAATGACTTGCCCCTCCCAACCGCTGAGGTCCCCTTTGACCTTGGCCAGGTTGCGCCCGAAGATCGAGATCAGCCCGCCTGGGGCCAGCGTCCGGCTGGCGGCGTCCAGGTTCGCGCTGACCACGGCGTCGATCACCGGGAGCTGGGTCATGGCCCCGAACTGGGCCCGCATCGCGCCGTCCGGATGCTTCTCTGTGCGCGAATCCACGTAGTAGTGCTCCGGACGCTCCATGAGATCGTTGATCAGGTTGTTCGCGGCCCCCTCGTAGAAGTACTCGATGGGTATGCCGCAAAGGTCTACCTGCCCGCCGGGCAGGGAGGGCGGCGGTCAACCATACCTCAATAGATCCGGGCCGTTGGCTGCCGCGTCCCCTCGCCGGATGTCGATGCGCAAAACCTTGACCGGCTCAGGCAGCCGCAGGCTCGTCGTGGTGAGGAAGTTGGCCGTCGCGACCGAGCCGTCCTCCCGGCGCAGAACGTAGAAGGTGGCCAATGAAGGAGACGCTGCTTCCCAGTTGGCAGGCGGCGGCACGACGTTCCGCGCGTTGAACTGCAATTGAAAGTTGATGCGCTCGGTGGGGCGCAGCCGGCCGCGCAGAGTCCCTTCCGGCTGAGTCCCGGCATGAAGACTCATGGAGAAGTTCCCCGGCGCCCGCAAGTCAGCCACGACCCAGCTCCCCGGCTGCGCCGGTGACTGAAGGTACGCCCAGCGGAATGCCACATCCGCCGTCTGCGCAAACAGGCCGGGGGCCGCGCCCCAAGCCAGGATTGCGAAGCTTCTCAACAACTTGCACATGACTGTCGTCCCCCTTGTCCGCACTGGGGCAGTTCGCCCCCTCCTTACCCTAAGCCGTCCCCGGCGGTTTGGGAAGCTACATATTCATGTGGTATGCCAGCGCAGCAGGTCCTTCCGGAAGGCCTTGGCCACGGCTTCGGATTTCGAGTGCACCCCGAGCCGGACGTACATTCTGCGCACGTGGAAACCCACGGTGTTGACGCTTACCCCCATGGCCGCCGCCGCCGTCTTGTACTGATGCCCGTCGCAGAGCAACTCGAGCAAGCGCCTCTGCCGGGGCGAGAGGCGCAGCGACGGGCGGCCGGGGGCAGTTAGCGCCATCACTCTGTTACACGTAAAATCCGTCCCCGACCTACAACCGCCGCAAAAAATTCCCGCCTTGCCCGGCGGGCGGGGCGCTCCCCCAGGGGGACGGTCCCGTCTGTCCCTCATGCCCGGTTCTTGCACGGGTGGCGCGGTGCGTGTCACAATGTATCACATGAAGCGTGCCACGGTTCGCGATCTGCATCTGAACACCAGCGCCATCGTGGCGGAAGTCGCCGAGGGCGAGACCTTTGTCATCTCCAAGAAAGGCGTCGCGGTGGCCGAGTTGCGTCCCCTCCAGGCAGCGCCGTCCACCCGCCGGCTTCCCAACCGGGAGGCGCGCTTCGCCCGGTTGCCCGCCGCGCTGGACAGCGGGCGAATCCTGGAAGAGGATCGTACTTGAGACTCTATTTCGACACGGCTTACCTCGCCAAGTGCTATCTGAACGAACCCGACGGCAAGGCGGTGCGCAGGCTGGCCCGGCGCGCCTCCGGGTTGTATTCCTCCCTGCTGGCCGTGGCGGAACTGGCCTGTGTCTTCCAGCGCCAGATTCGCGAAGGGAGGATGGATGCGCACCAAGCGGCCGAATGGCGCTCCACGTTCATCGAAGATCTCCGCAACGGAGTGTGGGTCCTGTTCCCTCTTTCCGAGCGGCTGTTCTACCGGGTGGAGTCCTTGGTTTCCGCTCTGCCGCCCACCGTTTACGTACGGGCAGCGGATGCAATCCACATCGTCACGGCCCGCGAAAACGGCTTCACGGAAATCTGGTCCAACGACCGCCGGCTAGTGGAGGCCGCCGAGCACTTCGGCGTGCGTGGCAGGAGCGTATAATCCGGCCCGCGTATTCGGACGCTTCGGTGCGCGATCCCGACCGCCGCCACTACCTGAGGTTCTACCGCTTCGCGACGAAATCCGTCCGGACTGTGGCCGAGCTAGCAGCCCGCCCCTCCTGGGGTATGTCGGTTTCGCCGGATGGCACCGCGGTTCTCGTTCCCCTCTATGACCGGGAGGCGACCGACCTGATGCTGGTGGAGAACTTCCGCTGATCACAAGGTAGTCCGCCGCCGGGTCGAGCGGGTCAAGACGCACCCGGCCAAGCGGTGCCGGCCGCCGCGCCGACGATGCGCCGCTGGGCAGGCCTGCGGATAATGGAATTGAGTCGGAGCCCCGCTATGACCCTCAGTGCCGGCATCATCCTGCCAGTCCGCGAGATGGCGGAAATCTGCCGCCGCTATCGGGTCAGGCGACTTCCGGTATTCGGCTCGGCCGCGCGGGGCAATCTGCAACCGGGCAGCGACATCGACCTGCTGGTCGAGTTCGAGCCCGGTTCGCCCATCGGGCTGTTCGAATTGTGGGAGCTGAACGACGAACTGGAGACGCTGCTCAAACGTCGCGTGGACCTGGTGACCAAGGCCGGACTGAGGGAGACCATGCGCGGTGAAGTGCTGCGCGAGGCCAAATCCGTCTATGCGGCGTGACGAGTTGTTCCTTCAGGACATGCTGGAGGCCGCAGCGCGGATTGCCTCGCGCATTGCCGGCCGCGGCCTGGCCTCCGTGACCGCCGACGAGGATTTGCAGGACGTCATCCTGCGGCGGCGCACCATAATCGGGGAGGCTGCCTGCCAGCTCTCCGAGGACCTCCGCTCACGCCATTCGGAGATCCCCTGGAAGCAGGCCATCGGCCTTCGTCACCGCGTCACGCCCGGCTATTTCGGGCTCGATTGGACGATCATGCGGAAGACCGTTACCGAAGATCTTCCGTTCCTCCGCCGACAAATCGCTGAAGTTCTGCGCGTCGAATTCCCCCGGCGGCCGTGAAGTCAGGCCAGCGCACCGGAATCTTCACCTCGGGTCCGGGAATCCAGGTGCCTCGGCTTCCGCCAGTGGCGCGCGGCCCCGCCGGTGCTACAATCGCCCCCGGACGGGGACGCCAGGGCTCCAGCCCAGTGGCGGCGGGTAGAGGAACTCTACGAGTCTGCCGTCCGCCTCGAACCCGCCGAGCGGTGCGCCTTTCTCGCGGAAGCCTGCCCGGGCGACGACCGCCTAAGGCAGGAAGTCGAGTCGCCGCTAGCCGCCTTCGAGCAGGCCCGGGACTTCCTCGATGTGCCGGCCCTGGAGGCCATGGCCGCCTCGGCCGCCAGCGACGAAGCGCCACCCGGGGCGGAGGCGCTTCCCGCCGGGGTGCAGATCGGGCCGTACCTGATCCTGGGGGCGCTGGGGCGCGGCGGCCCTGACGGCTGGCCGCAAGGTCCGATGGCGCTGGAAACCCATACCGCCGCAGCACGGCCTTGGACCGCCCGGAGTGCATCGTCGAGGTCGCCGCCATGAACCAAGCGCCGCGCCGCAGATACCTCCCCCTCAACCGCAACCCCCGCTTGTCGCGGATCACCGGAGCAATCCGTCCCATCAGCAGGTCATGGTTGACAGGGTCGGAGAACTGGGCGATGTCCAGATCCACCACCCAGTCCTTGCCCTGTTCGGCGTACCGTTGGGCCGCTACCACGGCATCGTGCGCGCTGCGCCCCGCTCGAAACCCGTGGCTGTGCTCGCTGAACCACGGCTCGAAGATCGGCCTCATCACTTGCCACAGCAACTGCTGGATGAACCGATCCAGCACCGTCGGGATGCCCCACTTTCGGACGCCCCCGCTGGGCACACTGAGGCGGACTCTCAGTCCGCGGCCCGCTCTCAGCCGGCCTGGCTTGCCGAGCCGCGCGCGCTAGGAGCCGCGAGAGAATCACCGGCCCAACCGCTCGCTCACGCTCGCGGCTCGGTAAGTGCTTACGAACACAGGGCATTGCTGCGGCGCCATGACCGTCAGGGAGTGGTCTTGGCGGTTCTTTCACGGCCCC
>VFZS01000452.1 GCA_016871095.1 Acidobacteriota bacterium | reverse complement strand
CGCGGGTTCCGCGGCGTCGATGTCCGGTTCCTCAAGAACTTCCCCATCACCGAGCGGGTGAAGGTGCAGTTCTCCGCCGAGATGTTCAACCTGTTCGACTTCGCCAACGTGGTTTACTCGGGCACCAACCTGAACTACGGCGTGGGCATCGACCCGGTCACGGGCAACACCGTCGCGCCGCCGGCCTCCTTCATGCGCCTCACGCTGCCCACCGGCGACCTGGACCCCATCAACACCCAGGTGGCCGGTCCCTTCCAGGCGCAGCTTGGCCTGCGCCTGGTTTTCTGACCGCTGGGCGCTGGAGGGCGGGGCAATTCTTCGGGAAACGCGGGAGACTTGTGCTGTGAATCCGAAACGTCTCTACAGACCGCTCCTGACGGTCGCGGCTCGGTTACGGCATTCGCGCCTCTGGCCGAGCCACGAGCGTGAGCGAGTGGTCTTGACCGCTCCCTCACGGTCGCGACTTGGAAGCTGATTCCGAGCCACGCGCGTAAGCAGGTGGTCATGCTGGCATAGCAACGGCATCTCGGTTACGGGACACTACGGCGGCTTGGAGTCCCGCTCGGCCTCCAGGAGATTGTCCAGGATGCGCCGCAGATCACCCTCGAGCCGGTCAATGTCGCCGGCGGCAAAGCCGCGATAGAACAGCCCCGCCATCTCCTGGGAGACCCGCCCCCACACTTCGAAGATCTCCTGGTGGGTGGCCACCAGCTTCACGATGATCTTCCGGCGGTCGCGCGCGGAGCGCCCGCGGGTCACGTAGCCGGCGCTCTCCAGCCGGTCGAGCATGCTGGTCAGGGTCGAGGGACCCAGGGACGCCTTGCGGGCCAGTTCCTGCATCGACATCGGACCGTCCTGCCACAGGGGAAAGAGAATCCGGCCCTGCGCGGGATTGATGTCGAGGCCGTTCCGCCTGAGCATCCGCTCGAAGATCCGGCCCGCCAGCAGATGGACCTGCGCAATCAGAAACCCGCCCTGCCGCTGCCGTCTCATGCTTGCGCCAAGTCGAAAGCGAACGTCCTGTCCCACCACCATCCACTGGCCCGCCGCGGCCGCAGCCGGATGACGGTGTACTCGGGGGCGTCGGCCCCCCCGGTCCAGAACTTTATCCAGTCCGGCTGCCACAACGCCCGCCGCAGAGCGGCATCATCCACCACCTCGGCCAGGCCCTCCAGCAGCAGACCGTGGAACTCAGAGGGAATGCAGTAGTAGACGCACGCCCTAGGGTTGGCCCGAACCTCCCCGATCTTGTCCGAGGAGGTACTGGTGGTGATGTAGATCAGGAAGTCGTCCCGGTGCTGCTCAAACAGAGGAACCAGACTGGGGAACTCCTGCTTGCGCCGGAGGTTGGATACGCCGCGAATGTGGGGGCAGCCGGAAGCGTCGACGGTGCCGAGACAGGCGGCTTCGGAGGCTTCCATCAGCTCCAGGCACTGCTGCTTGAGTGAAGCGTCGGCCATGAGAACTCCTTCTATATAGAAATATCCGATATCGAATTATACGCCCTCCCGCGCCGCCAGTCAATACCCCCACGAACCTTGCCCGACGGGCCACGCTGGGCCGGCGCAGCGCCCAGAACGCCGGGCGATCCTGGGGCGAGAGATAATGGGGATATGCTCGGGGCCGACCTCGACGGGCTGATCCGGCGGGCTCGCCGCCGCTGGCTGCGGAATCTTCTGTTCCGGCAGGCCATCCGGGCCGGGTGTGTCGCCGCGGCGGCTATCATCGTCTTGCTGCTCGCGGGCGCGCAGGTGCTGGACTGGCGCTGGCCCGCCTCCCTGCTGGCTGCGAGTCTGCTGTACGGCCTGGGCCGGGCAGCCCGGCGGATGCCTTCCCCCTACCAGGTCGCCCAGGCCGTGGACCGCAATCTGGGCTGGCACGACGCCTTGTCAACGGCCCACTTCTACAGCCGGCTGGGCGGGGAGCGAGAGGCCTCGGGCGAGATGCGGGCAGCCCAGCTCGCGGCCGCCGAGGCGTTGTGCCCTGGGGCGGACCTGCGGCGCGCGGTGCCCTGGCGCACGCCGCGCTCGGCGTACCTGGCGGCCGTCCTGGTCCTGGGGGCGGCCGGCCTGTTCGTCCTTCGGTACGGTTTTTCGCTCCGGCTGGAATTGAACCGGTCGCTGCCCAGGATCGTGCTGGACACCATGCGTCCGCCGGTCCATCGGCAAGCGGCCAGGGAGCAGCGGACCGACCGGCGTGTCCGGGAGTACTGGCAGCACTTCGGGGTGTCGCTGGAGGAGGTGGTCGGCGCCGAGGAACGCCTGGCTGCCGCCGGGCAGGAAGCCGATCCGGGCCGCTACTCGCCAGAAGGAGTGAGACCCCTGGAGTTGAGCGCTGGGCCGGAGGATGAAGGGGCCGAGGGTCCGGGCGACCGCCTGTCGCTGGGAACCGGCGAGGAGAAGGGCAACCAGTCCGGCGCGGCGCGCGGCGGTGACAGTGGCTCGCAAGACCGCGACAGCCTGTTGGAGAAGTTTCGCGACGCCTTTGCCAACCTCCTGAACCGCCTGAAGATCCAGCCCCAGGGCGGCGAGACGCAGCAGGCGGCCTCCAGCGCCATGGCTCAGTCCGACGCCGAGCAGGGGAGGCAGTCCCCGAGCCAGAAGGGGATGCCAGGTTCCGGGCGTGAGCTTTCCCAAGGCGCTCCGGGCGCCGAGGCTCAGGAGATGCAGCCCGGCGAAGGCGCCCAGAAGTCCCCCAGCGCCCCGGGGCGGCGCGGGCAGGAAGGTGAATCGGAGGCCGCCCGCGAGGGCCGCAGCGGCATCGGCAACGAGGACGGCAGCAAGCACTTGCGGGAGGCCGAGCAACTGGCCGCCATGGGCAAGATCAGCGAGCTGATCGGCAAACGCTCCCAAAACCTCACCGGCGAGGTGATGGTCGAGGTCACCTCCGGCAAGCAGCAGTTGCGTACCGCATATTCCCAGCAGCCGGCCGCCCACGCGGAGGCGGGCGGCGCTATTCACCGCGACGAGATCCCGCTGGCCTACCAGAGCTACGTGGAGCGCTACTTCGAGCAGCTCCGCCAGACTGCTCCCGCAGCCGCCCGGCCCCAGAAGTAGGCCGCTTAGCGGCTGCCCCCCGCCAGGATGGATTGCGCCAGGTAGTTCACCACCTTGGCGCTATTGCGCGCCACCTCGTAGTAGGCCGCCCGCAGCAAGCGGTCCCTGCGGTTGACCAGGGTTTCGCGGATGGTCTGGCGCACACGCGGATCATCCAGCTCGCGCTGCCCAGCCGGCTCCCGCGAGATCACCTTGATGAGCTGGTAACCCTCCGCGGTGCGGATGACCGGTGAGACCCGGCCGGGGCGCACGGATTTCAGGCCCTGGCGGATTTCGATGGCCGTCTTCTCCAGCGAGGACTCGAGGAGGAAGCCCAGGTCGCCGCCGTTCTGGGCCGATTCCGGGTCTTCCGAGTAGTTCACCGCCAGGTCGGCGAAATCCTCGCCCTTCCTGATACGAGCTTCCAGCAGGGCGATCTTGCGGCGGGCCTCGCGATCGTTCTGGGCCTTGTCCCCTTTCAGATTACGGACCTCCGGATCGGGTCGGGGCGTCACCAGGATGCGGGCCAGCCGCACCTGGGGCTCGGGGCGGAAGAACTCCGCCTTGTTGGCGCTGTAGTAATCGGCGATATCCTCGTCGGTCACGCGGATCTTCGAGGTGATCTCCTTGTTGAACAGCCTCTCCACGCTGAGATCGCGGCGAAACTGCGCCTTGAGGTCTTCCAGCCGCATGTTGCGCGCCCGGAGCCACTTCTGGAACTCCTCCGGCGAGCGGGTGAGCCTGAACTTGCCCAACTCCGCTTCCACGTCGGAGTCCACCGCCATGACCCCCAGTTGCTCGGCGCGCTGGACCATGATCTCGTTGTCGATGAGGCTGCGCAGGACCTCGAGCTTCTGGCTCACCACTTCATCGTCGGCGGCGCGCTCGGTGGCGGAGGCCAGTTGAGCGCGGCGGTAGGCCTTCTCCAGGTCGTCGTGGGTGATGGCGCGGTTGTTGACCACGGCGGCCACATTGTCGGGCGGGGACTTCCGGCAGCCGGCCGCGGCCAGCGCCAGCAGTGCCGCGAACCCACAGCACAAGCGATGCACTCGCATAGCGACAGGACTATTGTAGCGGACCCTTATGCCTGGGCTGCGCGCAGGGCGTCGAGTTCCTTGGCTTCGCCAAAGCGGATGCCCACGAGCGAGGGGTCAATGGCGCGCAACAGACCCGTGAGCACGCCGCCGGCGCCCACCTCCAGGAAGCGGGTGACGCCCTGGGCGGCCAGGTAGCGGATCGACTCGACCCAGCGCACGGGGCTGGAGACCTGCTGGATGAGGCCCTGCCGGGCCTCCTCACCACTGCGGATTTCGCGGGCCTGCCAGTTGTTGACCAGCGGGCAGGCCAGATCGGAGAACCCCGCCGCGCTCAAGTCCGCGGCCAGCCGCTCCTGGGCGGACATCATCAGGGCGCAATGGAACGGCGCGCTGACCGGCAACAGCACGGCCCGCCTGGCGCCGGCGCCTTTGGCCAGCTCGGCGGCGCGCTGGACCGCTCCGGCGTGACCGGAGATGACCACCTGCTCGGGTGAGTTCAGGTTGGCCGCGCCAAGGATCTCGCCCTGAGCGGCTTCGGCCAGGATGCCCTCCAGTTCCCCCTCCGGCAGCTTGAGCAACGCCGCCATGGCCCCCATCCCTGGAGGCACGGCTTCCTGCATGTAGCGGCCGCGCTTGCGCACCAACTGGAGGGCGTCGGCGAAACTCAGGCTGCCGGCGGCCACCAGAGCCGAGTACTCGCCCAGGCTGTGCCCGGCCACGTAGTCCGGCGCCAGGCCCTGCTCGCGCACCACCGCCAGTGCGGCCA
>VFZS01000451.1 GCA_016871095.1 Acidobacteriota bacterium | reverse complement strand
GACCACGATGGGGCGTATGTCCTTGCCATCCTTGATGCGCTGCTGGCGGTAGCGGCCCGACCAGGCCCCGCCGCGCTTCCCCGGCCGGGGGTGGAAGTCCGCCAGGAAGACGCCCAGGTGCGAGCCGTCCGCATCGCGGACCTCGAAGGTGCGTACCTCGGGGTGATACTTGGGGATATCCTTGCGCTCGCTGAACTTCAGCCCGTACAGCCGGTTGGCGACGTAGAAGGCGCCCTCCCAGACGCGCTGGAGTGGGAAGTACTGCCGCAGTTGGTCCTCGTCGAGCTGGTAGCGCGCCTGCTTCACCTTCTCGGTGTAGTAGCGCCAGTCGGCGGGAGCGATCTTGAAACTCTGTCCCTGCTGCTTGACCATGGCCTGAAGCGCCTCCCGCTCCTGCCGGGCCACGTTCAGGGCCGGATCCCACAGCTTGTTCAGCAGGCCGTACACCCCCTCCGGATTCTTGGCCATGCGCTCCTCCAGGACGAAGTGCGCGTGGGAGGCGTAGCCCAGGATCCTGGCGCGCCGGGCCCGCAGTGCGGCGATGCGGGCCACCATCTGTTTGTTGTCCTGCGCGTTGTTGCTGTCCCCGCGCTGAAGATATGCGTGGAGAATCTGCCGGCGCAATTCGCGGTTGTCGGCGTACGAGAGGAAGGGCCAGATGCTGGGGGCGTGGAGCGTGAACACCCACTTGCCCGCCAGCCCGGCGGCCTTGGCCGCGTCAGCCGCGCCCGCCACCACGCCGGGCGGCAGGCCCGCCAGGTCCGCCTGGTTGTCGATCACCAGCCGGTAGGCGTTGGTTTCTTTGAGCAGGTTGTCGCCGAACCGGATCGAGAGCACCGACAGCTCCCGGTTGGTCTCGCGCAGCCGCTTCTTCTGCTCCGCATCCAGGTTGGCCCCGCCGCGCACGAAGCTCTTGTAAGTCTCCTCGAGCAGCTTGTGCTGGACGGCGGTGAGCTTCAGCCGATCCCGCTGCTCCCAGAGCTTCTTGACCCGCCCGAAAAGCTGCTCGTTGAGGAAGATGTCGTCGCGCAGCGCGGCCAGCAGGGGCGCGACCTCCCGGGCGATCTCCTGCAACCGGTCGTTGGTCTCGGCGCTGGTCAGTCCAAAGAAGACGGGCTGGACCTTGTCGAGCAGCTCGCCCGAATCGTCCAGGCGCTCGATGGTGTTGGCGAAGGTGGGCGGCTCGCTGCTCTTGGCGATGGCCTCGACCTCCTGGCGCTGCTCGGCAATACCCTTCTTGAGGGCCGGCAGGAAATGCTCGTTGTTGATGCGCTCGAATGGCGGAACGCCGAAGGGCGTCTTCCATTCCTCGAAGAACGGGTTGGCGTCCGCGGGCGGCGTCTGCGCGCCGGCAACCAGCGGGAAGGCCGACAGGGCCAGGAGGATCAGGCAGGGGTGTCGCATAGAATTGCCAGGATATCAAGGTTGCGGCGTGCGCCGGGGGTGTAGAATCGGGTAGTGTCAGAATGGTGGTGAGAGGAGGTCACGCCATGAATTCCGCGCATTCGAAGAGGAAGCATAGGGCAGCGAAGTGGCTGTCCGCCGGGGTGGGCCTGGCGGCGCTGCTGTGGTTCCTGGCCCGGGTGGTCCCAAAGCCTTCCAGAGTGACGTATCCGTGCCAGCGGGCGGCCGCGCCGCTGGCCGGCGGCTTCGCGGTCTGGTTCGCGGGCGCCCTGGCTTCAGGGGCTGCGCTGCGCCGGGCCAAGGCGCTGTGGGGACGGTCGCGCCTGGCGCTGGCCTGCCTTGGCCTGCTGATCGCGGGAAGCCTGGCCGTCGGCGCCTTGGTGACCGCTCGCCAGGCGCTGCCGACGGCGGGCAGCCCGACGCCCAACCAACCGATCGGCGTGGCCAAAGGTCTTAATGCTGGCCGCGTCGTGTGGGTGCACGACCCGAATGCCGCCACTTGGGAGGGTCCGGGACAGGGACACTGGTGGGAAGGCCACAACACCAGCCAGGCGGCGGTCGATGGCATGATGTCCGCGGCGATTCGCCGGCTCAGCGGCGTCGGCAGCGATGCGAAGGCCTGGGAGGCCCTGTTCAGACAGTTCAATCGCAGCCGCGGCAGCGGCAACACCGGGTACCGGAAGGGTGAGAAGGTCACCATCAAGGTGAACTTCGTGGGCTGCATCGTGGGCGGGCGTCAGGTTGACCCGAAGACCTACGAACTGGCGCGTCAGCGGGACTACATGAACACTTCGCCTCAAATGATTCTGGCTCTGCTGCGGCAGCTTGTTCGTGCGGGCGGCGTCGAGCAGCAGGATGTTTCCGTCGGCGATCCGCTGTCCTTGTTCCCCAAGCAGTACTACGACCTTCTGCACCAGGAATTCCCCAACGTCCGCTATCTGGACCATGACGGAGGAAACGCCGACCATCCCCGCACACACGTGCAGCGATCCGAGGTTCCTTTCTACTGGAGCATCCGGCCGGAGGGCAAGACGCAGGATTACGTGCCCGCTCCTTACGCGGAAGCGAAGTACTTCATCAACATGGCCAATCTGAAGAGCCACACGCTGGCCGGCGTCACGCTGTGCGCCAAGAATCACTACGGCTCGCTGATCCGCAAGCCGCCCGAAAAGGGCTACTACGATATGCACGAAACCCTCGCGCGCAAGACGCCGGGCTCCGGGCACTACAGGGCCCTGGTGGACCTGATGGGGCACGCGCACACCGGCGGCAAGACGCTGCTCTACTTCATCGATGGCCTGTACCCGGGGGTGCATCCTGCCGATAGCGCCCCCCGGAAGTGGTCTGCCGCGCCTTTCAACGGGCATTGGGCCTCCAGCCTGCTGGCCTCTCAGGATCCGGTGGCAATCGACTCGGTGGCCTTCGACTTCCTCTACGCCGAGTGGAGTGACCACCCTCACCTATCCGGGGCCGACGACTACCTGCACGAGGCGGCGCAGGCCCACAATCCGCCCTCGGGCACCTTCTACGATCCGGACCACGCCACGGGCACTACTCGCCTGGCCAGCCTGGGCGTGCACGAGCACTGGAACAACCCGACGGACCGGCGCTATTCCCGCAACCTGGGCAAGAAGGAGGGCATCGAGCTGGTGACGGCGTCGGTTGCCCGGAGAGGACCACCACGGGCTGCTCCGCGCTAGCCCCGTTTTCCGCACCTGCCGAATCGCAGACCATCTCCGTCCAGCGCCGGGCGTGAATTTCAAGCCCGATTGACGGGGCTTGCTCGCATAGTCCCCTCCATCGGCTCCTCCCGGTTCCGCCCTCGACATAGGGACAACATTGAGACCATCTTTGGCCTGACATCTCGCCGGACTGCGGGAAACGGGGCTAGCCGCGTGTGAAGTTCGGCCTGCCTGGGGATTGCAGAGGGCCTAAGAATGGGCTAGCTTGGAAGTGGAGGAATGGCCGAGCGGTCGAAGGCGGCGGTCTTGAAAACCGTTAGCGGGGCAACTCGCTCGGGGGTTCGAATCCCTCTTCCTCCGCCATCAACAACTTAGCGGCCTATTGCAGATGGACGTGTCCGAAACAGCCTGTGGAAAAGCCTTGTTTTGCTAACATTTTGCTGACGCGGCTTCCGAGTCCCCCTACATGACCGCGGAGGGGCGGCGCTGCTCGATGGCGGCGCGGAGCGCCACGTCCAGGCGCCGGGCGGCTTGCTGGTCGTCGTATGGTCAAACAATGTATCGCACGGGTTCTACGCCAAACCGCGTATGATGTTCCTTCACCATGCGCAACAACAAATGGGCGCGGTTGCTGGCGTACGTAACGGGCCTCG
The DNA here is from genome assembly GCA_016871095.1 of Acidobacteriota bacterium. Lineage (GTDB taxonomy): Bacteria > Acidobacteriota > Terriglobia > Bryobacterales > Bryobacteraceae > VFZS01. The sequence goes on along the minus strand of VFZS01000451.1, from coordinate 1,100 downwards.
TCAATCAGCGCCTGCTCCTCCAAAATGAATACCTGATCGCCGAGAATCGCATCCTCCGCTCGCATCTTCTCACGCGGCTCCGCCTCTCTGACCCGGAGCTCTCGACTCTGGCTGAGGTCGGCAAGCGGCTTGGCCGCAAGGACCTTCAACTGGTCGCCTCCGTCGCGCTCCCGGACACCATCATGGCTTGGTACCGCCGCCTGATTGCCCAGAAGTTCGACGGGTCGAAACGCCGCTCCTATCCGGGCCGTCCCCCGATCACGCCTGAGATCGAAGCCCTCATTGTCAGGATGGCCCGCGAAAACCCTGGCTGGGGATACGACCGGATCGTCGGCGCTCTCTCCAACCTCGGCCATCGCGTTTCTGACCAGACCGTCGGCAACATCTTGAGACGCTACGGCATTCCGCCGGCTCCGCAACGCAGCCAGAAGACCACTTGGAAGGAGTTCATCTCCGCGCACATGGCGGTGCTGACGGGCGTCGACTTCTTCACCGTCGAAGTGCTCACGTGGAATGGTTTGGCCACTTATTAGGTGCTGTTCTTCCTCCAACTGGAGACGCGGCGGATCACTCTCGCCGGCATCACGCGCCACCCAACGGCTGAATGGATGGTGCAGATGTCCCGGAACGCAGTCGACGAAGAAACTGGCCATCTCGGCGGTCAACGGCATCTGCTGCACGACCGCGAGACGAAGTTCTGCCCCGCTTATCGCAACGTGTTGCGATCCGCGGGCGTGCGGCCCGTCGTGCTGCCGCCGCAGAGCCCGAATTTGAACGCATTCGCGGAAAGGTGGGTGCGCTCGATCAAGCAGGAGTGCCTGTCCAAGCTGATCTTGTTCGGGGAAGCGTCGCTACGCCGGGCGCTGACCGAGTACATCGCGCACTTCCACTTGGAGAGGAACCACCAAGGCAAGCAGAACCGACTTTTGTTCCCGACCCGAACCCCAAGTCGGAGCGGTGTTCGAACGCGCTTGCGTTGTGACGAGCGGCTGGGCGGGCTTCTGAAGTACTATCGCGGGGAGGCGGCGTAATGCAGAAGGGCGAGATCCAGGGGGCGGGTTTCTGCCTCGCAGGATTTCTGTGCATGGTGCTCGCGGTCG
>VFZS01000450.1 GCA_016871095.1 Acidobacteriota bacterium | reverse complement strand
AGGAAATGAAGAATACCGTCTGCGTGACGTGTTTGGTCACCGACCTCGGAACGATTTCGCCGTCGCCGCGACCGCCATCCCCGCGCAGCGTGTCCACCACGAGACTGATCCCCTGGAACGTGTAGAAAGAGATGCCGACGGGAAGCGGCACCGCGAGCAAGAACTCGCCGACCGATCCCGTGGATCGAAGGAGCGTCCTTCCCAGCAGCGGGCTGTACTTGAAGAAGATCAAGGCCGCCAGGTTGACCCCCACGCCCAGAGAGGCATACGCCAGCCGGCACTTCGCATTCCCGTGCCTCACCGCGTAGCTGGCCAGAGCGTTGGCGAACACCGAGACCAACAGCAACGCGAGCAGGAGCGGCTGGTTGGCGGCGTAGAAGATGAAGCTGGCCGCGATCAGAATCGGGACCTGCATCCGCACGAGGCAAGGCACATAGTAGAGGCAGAATGTCCCAAGCACCAGCAAGACGAAGGAGAAGCTGTTGAACAGCATGGCTATTGACCCGCTAACGCAACAACAGTCTGCGTCCATCTGCGGTTCCTTCTTCCACCACAATGGGCGTCTTTCCCGTCCGATTCTTTGCCAGTTGCTGAACCTTCTCGAACTCAATCTTCATCTCCGCTCCTACCTTCTCCGCCAGCGCTCCGCGGATCGGTTCCGTCAGCTCCGCGGTCAGCGGTTGCTTCGCGACCAACCGCACGGTCAGGCGTTTGGGGACCGACTGCGCGATCTGGTAGCCTTCCACCCACGGGAACTCCTTCATCAGGTGCGGCATAAACAGAGCGGTGAGCGTCCTGCCGGACGGCGTGCGAATCAGTTCCTGCGCCCGACCCTCGACGCTCGCCAGCAGCGGAAACGGCAGCCCGCACGGGCATGGCTCCGCGGCCATGACTCCAAAATCGCCGATCTCGTAACGGATGAATGGATTCGCGGCGTTGTGCAGGTCCGTGATCAGAATCCTGCCCGTCTCTCCCGGCGGCAGCGGCCGTCCGTCCTCGTCCGCCACTTCAACGTGCAGGTTGTCCGAGGAAACGTGATAGCCCCGGTGCTCGCTGCACTCCATCCCGATCAGCATGAATTCACGGCTGCCATACGACATGAAGACCTCATTTCCCAGGTGCTCCTCCAGGAGTTCCCTTCCTCCCGGCGCGAGTCCTTCCGCGGCCGTGACAACGGTCCTTGACCGCCACTTCAGCCGGCCGGGGTTGTCGCGCACAAACCGCGCCAGTTCGACCAGGTTTCCCGCGTAGCCGACCAGCGCCAGCGGGCGTACACGGTTTATCGCTTCGCAGCACAGCGCCTTCCGATCGTCGCAGAAGTCGAAGCTATCGAAGTACTCGCGCCGCTGCAGCCAGTGATGCACGGCAGCCTTGACTTTCTGCGCGGGCCTCGGCTCGTTGACTGGCGTTCCCCACACATAGAAGCTGCGCTGCCCCTCTTCCGCCCCCGCCCACGAGTAGCCGCGGTCCGAGACCGCGCAGCGCCACTCGTAGCTCTCGCGCGTGACGTAGAACCGCAGCGGCACGCCGGTCGAGCCGCCGGTGGAATGCACGAAGCTTGCGGGAGCCGGCGGGGAGCCCAGACCCTCGAACAGGCACCTCTGATCTTCTCTCGTCCACACCGGCAGCGCCTCCAGCATCGTCCAAGCGCCCGCAACGTCCGGAGAGAGGCCGTGCGCGCGGAGCCTTGCGCCGTAAGCCGGGAAACGGCTGTTCGCGTCGCGGACACGCTGCGCGAGCAGGACCCGCGCTTGGTCGCCGAGTTCCGCTGCGGAACGCTCGACGTTCAGGGACGCCTGGCGGCGGATACGCCGACGGTGGTAGCCCCGCGTATCACCCAAAAGGTCGGCGAAAAGACGGTACATGGCAGTAGTGGCAAGGGTCCCGGACTCCGTCTTCCACGCTTGCTCACTACGCCTCGGCGATACCTCCTTGGGACAAGAGCCGGGCGACACAGTGGACAGTATTGACGGACAGAGTACAGCTAGTCCTTGATCAACAGGCCGATCCCCATCATCCCCTGATTTGGGTCTTCGATTAACTCCTCGTGACGATATCCGGGCTTCACCTCGGCCCAGAAGCGATGGACCCCGTAGTCGGGGAAGGCAATGCGCGGCAGTATGTCGTGAAATGCGATGATGCCTCCCGCCGTCACCAGCCGCTGGTACAGTTCGAAGTCACGCCGGACTCCCTCGTACCGGTGGTCACCATCTATAAAAAGAGGCGCTTCAGGGTTCCGTGTGGGTAGCCCCCATATGTAGTGGTTCATGATGCCACCGTGGCGGGATAGAGGTCGAGGCCGCCGCAGTGGAAATAGATCGCCAACTTGTAGTGCTCCCGGTTGCGGAAGCCGCAGGCCATTTCCTTGACCATCTGGATCTTGCTGTTGAGGCCCTCGGCGGTGGCGTTGCAGATGCGATGCTTGAAGTACGTGAGGATGTTCGCCAGATGAGCCTTCAGGGTCTTGGCGGCCTTGATGATCGGACCCAGGCGCGAATGCGTGGCCCAGAAGTACCAGCGAAGGAAGAACTTCTCAGCACAGCGGCGGTAGGTGTAGTTCCAGAACTCCCGCAGCGCTTCCTTGATGGCCCAGGCCCGGCCGGTGCGCAGGTTCGCCTTGCGAATGGCGTCGAACTCCACCTGCCTGCATTCCGGAATATTCTCTTCGTTCGCCAGCCAAAGGAACTTCGTGCCTTTGAGTCGGTCATCACCTTGTGCGGCAAGCATTTTGTGTTCCTGGCGCCTGATCTTGTCCACCGCCTCGGAGACCAACCGCGTAACGTGGTAGCGATCAAACACGATCTTCTCTTTCGCCTGCGGAACGTAGGCGTGCGTGGCCGCGATATACGGATCCCACATATCCATGGCCGCGGCCTTCACCCCGGCCAGTTCTTCGGCCGAGAACTGCCCGTAGTAGGCTTCCAGGCTCTCCTGCCGGCGATCATCAACCACATGCTCAACCGTCCCGCGCTGCAGATCGCAAACCAGCGTCTCGTAGTTGTGCCGCTTGGCAAAGGACTTCTCGTCAATGCCCAGGTACGCGGGAATACGATGCGGCTTGCGTTCACGCCCGCGCCGCACCGCGCGTTCGACGATGCCCCAGCCTTCGTCCCAGCTGACCCTCATCAACCGGCTGCAACCGGTCACATCGCACTCCTTCAACGTGTCGATCAGCCGAGATTCCATCAGCAACGTGAACCCCGAACGTGGACCCGCCCAAGGCGCCGCCACTTGCCGCACGCCATGTTCCTTACAGGCCGTCCGCGGCAGGCGCGCATGTACGTAGGTGCGACACTGGCACGTGTCCAGATGCCGCCACAGTTGCTCCCCCGTATGGTCGTACAGCGCCACCGCCGTCTTGCACTCGGCGCACAGCCACGTCCCGTCATCCGTACTCTCCACCCATACGTCCACACGGTCCTTGGACATGTCCAAGCGGACTTCACGCACCCGCCATCCCCGGCCCAGATTCAACAGCCTCGCGTACAATTCGGTGTCTTGCATCGTCGGCCTCCTTCCTCGATGCAAGATACCACAACATGTGGGGGGTACCCACACTCAACCCGGAAGGACCAAGAAAAGACCATGCGGGGCTATTCGGCCGCCGGTTTCGCGTGGGCGGTCGAATGGCCGGGCCAGTCCCACATTTCAACGACGCCCAGTCCTTCCTCGCTCGGGAGGCTGCGACCACCTTCTCCGGACAGGGCGATCGCCAGGCGCCGCGAACCGGCCTGACCAGCCGCGGCCGGGATCAGGACGTCCACCGGGAAAACGTCTCCAAAACGGGGTTCACCAGCGGAAAAGGCGGCGCGGTCCGCTTTGCGGAACGGGATGGTCCGACCCCACGCGCTCGGTCCTTTGCACGGTCCGGCGTAGACAGCAAAGGCCAGGTCCGCGGGCACGCCTCCCTTGAACCGCCAGTAGACGCGAAGACGATGGGAGGAATCGGCTTCCGCGGCCAGGCTGAAGCCGTCCAGTTCCACGCGGCCTCCCAGGAAACGGACGCCCAGAGCATTGTCGGGCACGTATGCTGCGTTGTGCGTGGGGACTTCCGACAGCAGATCGCGGCCGGCCGGCCGGCGCCGCAGGTCTTCCACCGCCTGCCGGACGTCGCGATCGCCAGGACATGCCGCGACGGCCTCGCGCAGGGCCTGCGCCGCTTCCGGGATGCAGTTCATCTCCGCAAGGCTTCGTGCGAGCAGGAGGCGCACCCTGTGTTGGAAACGCCAGGGTATCTTGTTCTCCGCCAGCAGGGACCGGATTGCCGCAACCGCTGCGGCGTGTTCGCCGCGAGCCTGCAGCGTCCGGCAGCGCATCAGGTCGCCGCCAAGGCCGGCGTCGGCGTCGGCGCCCGGCCGCCATTCGAGAAGGAGAGGCATCGGCGTCTCGTTGTCGAATGCGGCCTCGGCCAGAATGGCGTCGGCCGGCGCGACGTCGCCGCTTTCGATAGAAAGCGCGGCGAGTTCAAGGCGGTGGACGGCATCCAGCCCCGTGAGGGTTTCCAGGTTCAGCAGGTGCAGTCGAAGGGGGTATTCGGCAAGATTCTCGACCGACGCGGCAATCAGGTTCCGGAAGACGGCCCTGCGCCGGCGTTGAAGCGTCCGGTAGTCGCTCCATCGCCCGGTCCTGAGGAGCCAGCGCGCCCTTTCCCGCACGGCCTGCTCTTCAATCGCGGAGTCGGCGGACGGGACCGCCATCGCGGCGTGCGCCTTGGGCAAATGCCGCCGGCAGGCCGCCTCGAACGCGTCCAGAAGCCGGAGGCAGCGCGCGCCGTCTTCCGAGCCTTCGGTCAGCAGCCGGTAGGCTCGCCGGAGGGCGTCGGGCGGCACGCGATCGTCCGC
>VFZS01000449.1 GCA_016871095.1 Acidobacteriota bacterium | reverse complement strand
GAGGTCAAGTAGGGATGAAGCCTGTCCTGAGGCGCTAGATGCTCTCGTTTACGCTGATCGCTTTCGCCATCTTCGCCACCGCCTTGCTGGTGGCGGGCTACCTGGTGTGGAGCGTTCCCCAACGGGAGCACCGCCGCCAACTGTCCGCGCGTATGCGGGAGGTGCGGGCGCATCTGGGCACGCGCTCCCGGGTTGCTCCCGACCTGGTGCGGCAGGAGCGGCGCGGCTCGCTGGCTTTCCTGGGTGACTTCATCGCGTGGCTGGGCGTGATCCGGCGCTTGCAGGAATACATCCAGCAGGCCAATCTCTCCTACCGGGCCGCCGACGTAATAGTGATCTGCATCCTGATCGCCGCGGGGGCCTGGTTCTTCTGGGGGCTGATCGGGTTCAGCCTGCTGCTGTTGCGCGGGCTGCTGACCCTGGCGCTGGCGGCGCTGCCCGTCATCCACATCCTGCGAGTCCGCGGCAAGCGCCTGAAGCGCTTCGAGGCCCAGTTGCCCGACGCCATCGACCTGTTCAACCGCTCGATGAAGGCCGGGCATAACATCCACAGCGGGCTGGAGACGGTGGCCGCCGAGACGGCGGATCCGGTGCGCATGGAGTTCCGCAAGGTCATGGAGGAACTGGCCCTGGGCTCGGCGCTGGAAGAGGCGCTGCACAACCTGGGTAAGCGCGTGCCGCTGATCGACCTGAAGTTCTTCATCACCGGCCTGATCCTCCAGCGGCAGACCGGCGCTAACCTGGTGGGCGTGCTGGAGGGCCTCTCGCTGCTGATGCGTGAGCGCCTCAGCCTGGCCGCCAGGATGAAAGCCCACACCGCCCAGCAGCGCTTCTCCGCCGGACTGCTGTGCGCCTTGCCGCTGGTGGTGGCCCTGGGGATGTGGTTCCTGAAGCCGGAATACATCCGCCTGCTGTACCAGGATCCCACCGGGAGCAAGTTTCTCACCTACGCCATCGTCTCGGAGATCGTGGGCATTCTCATCATCCGGCGTATAGCCAACGTGAGGTACTGAGGAAGCATGCTGCTGGCCGCCGTTTTCTTCACCCTCGCGTTCGCGACCGTGGCGGCCCTGCTGTGGTCCGCGGTGGAGCTGTTCCGCGGCCGTGAGGACCCCCTGGCGGACCGGCTGGAGGAGTTACAGACGCAGGCCATGGCGACCTCGGACCGGACGCCCCGGCGCCACCGCGGCCGGGGCTTCCTGGAGGGCTTCCAATTCCTGGTCAGCCTGATGCCGGGCGGGGAAGACTGGCTGCGTAGCGCCGATAGGGAACTCAACCAGGCGGGCATCCGCAGGCCCCACGTGGCGGCCTTCTACGCCCTGGGAAGCCTGCTGTTCTTCTTCGCCTGCCTGGGCGGCATGGCCTACGTCCAGCGGCACAACCCTCCCATGACCATGTTCACCGGCCTGGTGGCCGCGGCCATCCTGGGTTGGATACTGCCGCGCCAGGTGCTGCACTGGCTGGTGAAGCGCTACCGGCGGAAGTTGCAGGAATCGCTGCCGGACACCGTGGACATGCTGGGCATCGTGCTGGGCACGGGGCTGGCCCTGGATCAGTCCATGCAGCGGGTCAGCGAGGAGATGCGCTACATCTACCCGGAGCTGGCCAACGAGTTCTTCACCGTAGTCATGCAGGTGAAGGCGGGGCAGGAACGCGGCAAGGCCTTCCAGCAGCTTGTGCGGCGCACGGGTATTGAGGACATTAAGTCGCTGTCGGCCATGATCGTGCAGAGCGAGCGCTTCGGCACGAGTCTCGCTCAGGCGCTGAAGGTTTACGCCGACGCGCTGCGGACCCGCCGGCGGCTGCGGGCGGAAGCGGCGGTGGCGCGGGCCGGCATCAAGATGCTGTTCCCCATAGTGCTGTTTATCCTGCCGGTGCTGTTCGTCATTACGCTGGTGCCGGGTCTGCTGAGCGTGCTGGGGAACCTCCAGCTGCTCGGTGGAGCGCGGTAGAATGAGGGCGTGAACCTTTCGATTGAACTCGATAGGGAAGATGACGGCCGCTGGATCGCGGAAGCGTTGGAATTGCCCGGCGTCATGACCTACGGGGAGACGCGCGAGGAGGCCATCAGCAACACCGAGAGGCTGGCCATCGAAGTGATCCACGACCGAGTCAAACACGGGGAACTGCCGCCAACGGCGCTCAACGTGTCTTTCCTGGTGCTGAGTGAGCAACTGGCCGGCGACTAAGGCGCGGCGGGTGCTGGCCGCGCTGGAACGCATTGGCTGGCGCATCAAGCGCCAGAGTGACTCCCACAGGCTTCTGACCCGCGAGGGGTGGCCGGACTACGAGTTCTCCTTTCACGACAACGAGGAACTGGGCCGTAGGATCTTGAGCCGGATCGCAAAGCATACCGGTTTGCGGCCGGAGGACTTGTAGCATCCTCGTCCTTTTGTCATCACCCTGGTCCCGGGCCTGCTGAGCGTGCTGGGCAATCTCCAGCAGATCGGCGGGGCAAGGCAGGGACCACTCCAATGCCCCGGTAGCCGGTGTGCCTCTGGCTGTGCTCCGGCGCCCACCGGCCAAGGCGGGAACCGTCGAGGTTGGCAGGGTGCGATAGACTTGAGATGTGCCGGTCATCTCGGCGTTCTTCGGCATCTTGATCCGCATGTTCTTCAAGGAGCATGAGCCAGCTCACTTCCACGCCGAGTACCAGGGACAGCTTGGGAAGTTCGATTTGGACGGGAAGATGATTGCGGGGAACATTCGATCCAGGACGGCGCTACGGCTAATCCGGGAGTGGGCGCGCATGCACCGGCGGGAGCTTGCAGCGAACTGGAAGAACATGAAGGCGGGTCGTCCCCTGGAGAGGATCGAGCCGCTGGAGTGAGCTATGACCATGACGTTTCTGCCATCGGTGATCCGGGCGGACTACCGCGGGGGCTATCGCATCCGCCTGACGTTCAACGACAACTCCGAAAAGACCATTGACTTCGGTCAGTGGCTGGAAGGCCCCATCTTCGAACCGCTGAAGAGTCCAGAGTACTTTCGAAGTTTCTTTCTGGACGGAGGCGCCGTGGCGTGGCCGAACGGCGCCGATATTGCCCCGGAGACCCTTTACGAATACGGGCGTCACCGGAAGCCGCGGGCCGCCCGGGCGCGACGGGCACCGCCTCAGGGGGCCGCGGTTATCCGCTCGGTGAGGAGCTCCCGCCGTGGCTGAACGGTCCCGTACCCTGACGACCGTCAGCGATCCCCAGACGAGTGGTTGCAGTCACCCGGCCGCATCCACCGCCAGCCAGCAGATCAACGTGACATCCTCCTCTTCGATCGGCGGGAGCGGTTCCGGGGCCCGGAACGGCTCCAGGCCAAGCTGACGGACGGTATCAACGATCCGGCGGGATGCATCCACGCCGTCGGAGGACGCCAACGCCTCCCGGATCTGCTTTTCGATCCGCATTCCCCATGGGGCTTCCACCGCATCGATAACTGCGTCAATCTCCTCTTGGGTAAGAGGGGGCGGGGGAAACTTGCGCAGGTGTCCCGCCGCCGCCCGCAGGGCAGGTCTCACCTTGGGTTGAAGGTTGGCAGGGTCGGTGGCAAACTGCCACTCGTCGAAGATATCCCGGCGCGCGCACGCCCACGCTTCATAGGCCGCCTCCTTCATCTCCTCTGGCAGGTGCGTTGGGGCGTCCTCCTTGCAGCCGATGAGGCGCAGGCACGCGAGCACCAACAAGCTGGCGTCCCTGGCTTGGAGCCGTTCGATCTCCTCGCGGGTCTCGGCGAAAACTATGTCACTCCTGGCGGCTCCGGGGATCACCTCGTGCTCGACGCCGACGGTAGCTGCCGCCTGGGCGACCTTCCGCCGGATTCGGCTCTCCAGATCCAGCAAGGCTTCCAGCCGCACATCCGGGAAGAAGCACCAGATGTAAACGTGGTCGTGCAGGCTCCCGATGCGGTCGATGCGGCCATGCCTCTGCACCAGGCGCATAGGATTCCAGGGCAAGTCGTAGTTGACCACGTTTCGGCACTGCTGAAGGTTCATGCCCTCGGCGAGGACATCGGTCGTCACCAGAATGTCAAAACGGTCTTCGTCGCGTCCCGGCGGCGCTTCCGAGGAGCGAGGCGCAAAGCCGAAAATCGCATCCTCCCGCGACACGCCGCGGTAGGACTCGCTGCCCGTCACGCCCGCCAGCCGGCCCCGGTACGGCGCCAACGCCTTGTCCGTCCGAAGGACCTCCTCCAGGAAGTCCATGATCCAGTCCACGGTGTCGGCGAAGTAGGAGAAGATGACCACTTTCCGTTTGTCACGGAAGTCCTCTTCGTTCGCGGCTTCCCTCCGCGCGCGGCGGAGGATCGCCCTCAAGGCCTCTCCGACCAACGCTGCTAGTTTCGGGTCGTCCTTCAGGGCCACGGATGCGGCTCGGGTAGTACTGGCGCACGAAGTTACGGGTCCGGCGCACGGTTGTGGCGTCGAGAATGTCGAAGAGCAGGTCGGGACTGAGGTCGTCCGGGTCCTGTTGCATGGCCTCGCTGAAACGGTCCTTCAGCGAACGGACACCGAAGTCCGCAAAGGCGGCGTCGTGGCCGACGAAGTAGGTGAGCAGGTAGTAGAGGTCCCACAGCGCGGCATAGCCGCAACCAAACCGGTGGGGTGGCTGCCCTGAGCCGCAGGCCGACCCCCAGGTGGGCCAGGCACCGGCCTGGGGGCCGGTGCGCGGGCGGGGGCGCCCGCCCCACAGAATCGTCGCAGGCCGCAAAGAAACTCACGGATAGTGGTACAGCGCGGCATAGCCGCAACCAAAGCCCTGCTGGCGGTTCCGTGGGGCGAACCTCCAGGTTTGCGAGCTGGTTTTCCAACCAGCTTTGGGCCGCGCCCGGAGCCCGCGGCAGGTAAGCCGGCAA
>VFZS01000448.1 GCA_016871095.1 Acidobacteriota bacterium | reverse complement strand
CGCCAGCGATTTCGCAAGGCCGGGTGTCGTGGCGCGATAAGCGCAACAACGGGATGGACTTCCACAGCCGGGGGGTAGTGGGGCCGGTTTGCGGAGGCGGCTTTTGCCTGGACAACCTTGGTCGGCGTGCCCCCGACGGGTTCATGAAGGCGGCCCAAGGAACCCTTGGTCGCATAGAGCAGATGCCAGATTCGTGACTCCTTTTGCGCGCTGGCCTCGCGACGGTCAGCCGGGCGGTCCGTCAGAAGCCCGTCTTCGGACGCCCAATCCGGCTGGTTGTCCTGGAGCCAGAACAGCGGCGCCGCGCGCCGGGCGTCCACCCGGGCTGGGTGGGGACGGTTCCGTCTGTCCCCGGTCTGGGGGTATACTGGGCGGACGATGGGCGAGGCTGGGAAGGAGATTGTGGCGGCGGGGGGCGTGGTGAGCCGGCGGACGGCGCGGGGGCGCGAGTACCTGGTGGTTCACCGGCGGCGCTACGACGACTGGACCCTGCCCAAGGGCAAGCTGAAAGCCGGGGAGTCGCCCGAGCAGGCGGCCCTGCGCGAGGTGGAGGAAGAGACGGGCTGCGCCGTGCGCCTCGGGGAGTACCTGGGCGAGATGCGGTACGAGGTGCGAGGCGTGCCCAAGGTGGTTCACCTGTGGCGAATGGAGCCGGCGGGGCCGGCCGGTGCGATCAGCGACCCGGAGGAGGTCGAGTCGGTGAGCTGGCTGACGGCGGAAGAGGCGCTCGGGCGGCTGACGCACGCGCTCGAGCGCGAGGCGCTGGCGAGGGCGGCGCAGGCCGCCGAGTAGCCGCCACAGACGGCGGGAGGAGGGGAGATGAGTCTTACGCCAAAGTGGATACTACCGAGGTCTGGGGCGTATCGTCGCTTCCAGCAGAACTACGACACCGCGTGGCAGGCTCTCGAGGCCAAGAAGAAGGCGCCGGCGCCGCCTGCCTGGATCGCCGAAGCCGAAGCGCTGCTGGCCAAAGCCGCGGCCCGCCTGAAGGAGGGCGACCTGGACGGGGCCTGGCATTCGCTGCGCGCGGCCGATCACCTGGCGATTCCCCATCTGGACGAACAAGAGCTGTGGAACCGCGAGCAGATGCTGAGCTGCGAGGCGGAGAACATCAAGTCGGAGTGGCGGCAATCCGCCATCAAGAAATTGCTGGGAGGCCCGCCGGAGAAGCCGGCGGACGAAGGCCGGGCGCTGCGGCTGCGTGACGCCGCGGTCGTGCTGACCGACTACTACGAGACGCAGTACTACAAGACCTGGATGCTGCGCGACCACCTGCGTAGGCTGCTGCTGATCAGCGTCGCGGCGTTGGTAGTATTTCTGGCGCTGGTGGGTCTGGCGGGCACGCCCATCACGCAGTGGCCGGAATGGGACTGGAAGACGCTGCTGGCGGTGCTACTGTTCGGCGTGCTGGGCGCCTGCCTGAGCGCCACACGTAAGGTGAGCGGCGAGACAGCGGCGTCGAAGAACCCAGAGCGGGCGACGGAGGACGCCGTGACGTTTTCGCGGACTATCCTGGGCGGGATTCCGGCCCTGGCGGTCTACGCGATGCTGCGGGCGAAGCTGATTCAGACCGCGAACCTGGAGATGCCGCAAATGCTGGTCTTCGCCTTCGCCGCCGGGTTCAGCGAACGCCTGGTGCTGAAGGTGCTGGAGTCGGTGGACGCGGGCCAAGAGAAGAAGCCCTGACGGGCGGGGTTGCGCTCACACCTGCTCGCCGCGGATCAGGTCGGGGTAGGATTCCCGGGCGCGGATGGTGCGCCAGGCCAAGCCTTCGACCAGTATCTCGGGGGGGCGGGGGCGGGAATTGTAGTTAGACGCGGCGACGAAGCAGTAAGCTCCGGCGGTGGCGACGGCCAGTAAGTCTCCGGGCAGGACGTTATCCATCTCGCGGTCGAGGGCCAGAAAGTCGCCGGTCTCGCAGACCGGCCCCACCACGTCGGCCAGGATCTTGCCGCGCGCGGGCCGGCGCACGGGAAGTATCTCGTGGTGGGCCTCGTAGAGCGAGGGGCGGATGAGGTCGTTCATGGCGGCGTCCACCACCACGAACTCCTTGGCCACGCTGTTCTTGCGGTAGAGGACGCGGGTGAGGAGGACGCCGGCTTCGGCCACGATGGAGCGGCCCGGCTCGATGAAGAAGAACAAATCGTGGCCAGCGAGTCTTTCCCGAACACGGGTCAGGAACGCCGTCACGTCGGGGGCCTGCTGCTCGGGCTGGTAGGGCACGCCCACGCCGCCGCCCAGATCGAGGAAGCGCACCGCGGGGACGCGCGCGGCGAGGTCCAGGAGGTGATCGAGAGCTTCCTCGAGGGGGGCGGCAGTCAAAAGCTGAGAGCCGATGTGGCAGCTTACACCCTCGAGCGATAAGTGCGGCCACTGGGCGGCGCGCTGGAAGATGGCTTCGGCGTCGCGGAGGGCGATGCCGAACTTGTGCTGGCGCAGGCCGGTGGAGATGTAGGGGTGCGTGGCGGCGTCCACGTCGGGGTTGACGCGCAGACCCACGCGGGGGCGCAGGGAGCGGCGGGCGGCCAGCGCATCGATCAGCCCCAGCTCGGCCTCGGACTCGGCGTTGAAACAGCAGATGCCGCTGTCGAGCGCGTACTCGATCTCCGGGGCGGTCTTGCCGACGCCGGAGAAGACCACGCGGGAAGCCTCGGCGCCGGCGGCCAGCACGCGGAACAACTCGCCGCCGGAGACGATGTCGAAGCCGGCGCCGGCGCGGTCGAGCAGGGCCAGCACGGCCAGGCTGGAATTGGCCTTGACGGCGTAGCAGACGCGATGCGGGAGTCCCGCCAAACCCTGATCGTAGGCGGAGAAACTCTCCAGGATGCCGCGGCTGGAGTAGACGTAGCAGGGCGTGCCGGCGCGCGCGGCGATGTGCTCGAGCGCGACCTCCTCGCAGTAAAGGGCGTCGCGGCGGTAGTCGAAACCGGCCAGCCTCATTTCTTTACCCTTAGCACCACCAGGGTCTGATCGTCGAACACGGGAGCGGTCTGGGAGAAGCGGTCCAGATCGGACAGAATAGCATCCAGCACGGCCTGGGGCGAATCGGAACAGCCGGCGCCGAGCAGGCGCAGGAGGCGGGCGCGATCGTACTCCTCGCCGGCGGGATTGACTTGATCGGGGACGCCGTCGGAGTAAAGCACGACCACGTCACCGGGGGCAGTCTGGAAGGCGACCTGCTCGTATTCGGTGCCGGGCAACAGGCCCGGGGGAACGCCGGACGCCTGCGGCTGGATCAACGCGCCGTCGCGGCAGATCAGGGGAGCGGGGACGCCCGAGTTGGCGATGAGAAGCTGGCGAGAGGCGGGGTCCCAGCCCAGCAGGAGCAGGCAGACAAAACGGGCCTCGACTCTGCGCTGGAAGAGAGCGTTGTTGAGGGCCTTCAGCAGCGGAGCAGGCTCGCGCCAGCGCGGGGCGAGGGTGCGGAGCAGGCCGCTGATGAGGGCGCCGTAGAGCGCGGCGGCCACGCCCTTGCCGCTGACGTCGCCGAAGGCGATGAGGACGCGCTCGCCGGGCAGGTCGAAGAAATCGTAGAGATCGCCGCCGATGATGCGCGCGGGGCGGCGGACGCAGGCGATGTCGAGGCCGGGGATTTCCGGGGCGCCGGCGGGCAGCATGGAGTCTTGCAACTCGCGGGCGGCCTCGAGATCCTTCTCGATGCGGCGCTCGCGCTCGCCCACCTCGCCGTAGAGGCGGGCGTTCTCGACGGCGATGGCCACCTGCGGGGCGAGCAGGGAGAGCATGCGCACGTGCTCGTCGGTGAAGTAGGCCAGCCGCTCGCTCTCCAGGTCCATGACCCCGATGACGCGATCGCCGATGACCAGCGGGACGGCCATTTCCGAGCGGATGTCGGGATGGAAGGGGATGTAGCGCGGATCCGCCAGGGTGTTGTCGGCGCGGACGGGCTCGCGGGTGCGCCAGGCGGCGCCGGTGATGCCGCGGCCCAGGGGAATGTGGTCCAGGGCGAGGCGCTGGTCCAGGCGGATGCTGAAGCGGTGGCGCAGGCACTGGGCGGCCTCGTCCACCAGCAGGATGCTGAAGGCATCGTAGCGGATGAGGCCCTTGACCTCCTCGGCGATGTGGCTGAGCAGCTCGTCGAGATGGAGGATGGAAGAGAACTCCTGGGAAAGATGGGAGAGCAGGCGCAGGGTGCGGTTCTGGCGGTCGACGCGGCGGAACAGGCGGGCGTTGTCAATGGCGGAGGCGACGCGGGAAGCGATCAGGCCGAGCATGGCGCGGTCGTAGTCCGAGTAAGCGTTCACGCGGGTGGATTGCACGTCGATGACGCCCACCAGTTTGCCGCGGGCTACCATGGGGACGGCCAACTCGGAGCGCACCGCGTCCAGGGCATTGAGATAGCGGGGCTCTCCGCGCACATCGCCCACCAGCAGCGGCTGGCGCGTGGCGGCCACGGCTCCGGTGATCCCCTCGCCCAGGGGCACCACCAGGTTCTTGATTACCTCGTCGCGGTGGCCGATGGCGTAGCGGATCTTGAGGCCCTGCTGGCGCTCGCTGTACAGCATGATGGCCAGCAGCTCGTAAGGCATCACCTGCTGGACGATGGCGGCCACGTCGGCCAGCAGGCGATCCAGATCGGTGAGGCTTTCGGAGGTGGCGCTGGCGACCTCGAGCAGGAAATCGAGCAGGTCGGTGCGGCGGCGGAAGCGGGAGGCACGGGAGCTAGCTGGCATGGGCGAAGCTCAGGCCCGGGCGGCCTCGAGGATCTTTACGCTGGCGCTGGCGCCGATGCGGGTGGCGCCGGCCGCGACCATGCTCTTCAAGTCTTCCAGGGAGCGTATGCCCCCGGCGGCCTTCACGCCGAGGCCGGGTCCCACGGTCAGACGCA
>VFZS01000447.1 GCA_016871095.1 Acidobacteriota bacterium | reverse complement strand
AGGCCTTCAGCTTCTTGAGGTCCTGCCCCCAGTCAATGTTGGAATCCAGCAGGTAATCCGGCCCGCGCGCCGGGCCGCCGCTCAGGGTGTTGAAGAACGCCAGGTAGTGCGGGTAGGTGCGCAGCGACTCGCAGACCTGGAGTGCGGCCGTCGCACACAGCACCACCGGGAGCGCTCTGCGGAGCCGCGGCGGCCACTTGCGCACCACCACCGCGGCCACCAGGACGAACAGGAAAGGGTATGCCGGAAGAATATGACGAAGCCCGATGTTGATGCTGCTGGGCATCCACAACAGGAAGTAAGCCGCCGCGGGCAGTGCCAGCGCATACCACTCGATGCGCAGCTCGCGGAGCCTGTGGTACAGCCGCCCCAAGGGCCTCCGCAGCAGCCAGCTCAACATCAGCGCCAGGCTGAGCGCCGTCAACAGCAGCGCCGCACTCGGCGTCTTCACCGCAAAGGCCACCGGGAAGTAGTACCACCAGCCTTTCTCCGAGCGCCGCCCCAGCAAGTAGGAGGCATGCCCCACGGCGTAGTGTTCGGCCGCCACCTTCAGTCCCACCAGGTAGGAATACGGAGGCAGCTTCAGTACTCTTCCGGCATGGCGCAGCAACCCCAGGATGCCCGCGCCCGGTCCGACCGCGGCCGTTGAGGGCTGGAATTGCGCGGGGCCTCCGAACGTCAGCCGCTTGGTCTCCCGCGCGTAGGCCAGGGCGATCGCCGCTATGCTGACGGCGGCCAGAACCAGCCCAGCGGCGGCCAGGCGGAGCACGCTGTAGTCTGCGCGGCGCTGCCACCACTTGATCAGGCACAGGACCAGTAACAGGGGGAGCAGGATCAGGGCGGAGAACTTGCTGAGCAGCCCCATCGCCAGCGCGAGCGCAGCCCACAACAACTGGCGCGTCTTTCCCGTGCGCAGCCAGGCGATCCAGGCGATCACCGCCAGGAACAGGAACAGCGAGATCAGCAGGTCGTTAGTGACGTACCTGCCATGGGCCGTCACGTTGGGATCCAGCGTGTAGAGGAACAGCGCCAGCAGACCGGCGCCGGCGCCGAAGTGCCGGGTGGTCCAAATCAGCAGCGCCACACCCAGGCCGAGTGTGGCCAGCATCGTCATCAGCCGCCCGCGGAACAGCATGGTGTCGGCTGGAATGTGGTTCTCGTAAAGAAAAATGCGCGCGAATTCCAGGTGGTCGCTGGCGCCCCAGCTCGGTTCATCCACCGAAAACCGCGGCTTCAGAGGCAGCAGCGGCAGCGCCGCCAGGATTTTCCCGAGCGGCGGATGCTCGAAGTTGAAGTGATAGTACCCGCCCTTCAAGTAGCCGTAGCCCGCCGCCAGATGGGTCGCTTCGTCGAAGGTCTGGCTTTCCTGGAGCGCGGAGGTCACCATCACTGTCGCCTGGAATCCCAGTAGCGCTGCGGCCGCCGCCCAGTACGCAATCCGGCTCTTCACCAACCATACATTCTACCCGCCGCGGTGGTGCGCCCGCCCGCCCGGCGCGCTATTCTGGAGACTGGGAGTCTGAATGCGTCTTACTGTGATTGCGTCGCTGGCCGCGCTGGGGTTCCTCCTCGCCGGGCCTATGTCGGACAAGGAAGTCGAGGTCTACTTGGAGGGCATGCGTGCTCCGGGCCGCTATTACGCCAATATCGACGCCGCCGAGGGCGTCTGGCTGCGTGACCTGGCCAGGTCGGTTCAGGCCAGGCGCGCCCTCGAAATCGGCACCTCCACGGGATACTCCGGCATCTGGATCGCCCTGGCCCTCCGCCAGAACGGCGGCCAGCTCATCACTCTTGAGATCAACCAGAGACGTCACGGGCAGGCCCTCGAGAACTTCCGGGCCACCGGCCTGGATGCCCTCATCGATGCCCGCCTCGGCAACGCCCTCGAGGAGGTCCCGAAGATCGAAGGGCCTCTCGATCTGGTCTTCATCGACGCCAACAAGCCCGACTACCTGCGCTACTACGAGATGGTGCTGCCCAAGGTGCGCCGCGGCGGTGTCATCGTGGCCCACAACGTCGAGAACCTGCCCCACCAGATGAGCGACTTCCTGGCCCGCATCAAGAGCGACCCCAAGGTGCGCACCGAGTTCGCCAGCCCCGGCACCCAGGGCTTCTCCGTCAGCTACGTGAAGTAGGGGCCTCCCACACCAGCCTTCCGCCGGATTGTGGCAGAATGAAGAGCGATGACGAGGGAGTTTGCTGCTACCGTGTGGCGGGAGGGTGACTGGTACGTTTCCCAGTGCTTGGAGATCGACGTAGCCAGCCAGGGGCGCACCGAAGAGGAGGCTCTCGAGAACCTCAAAGAAGCTCTCGAGCTGCACTTCCAACCCCCGCTGGCCACCCACCCTTCTGAGGTGCGCACCGTCGAGGTCGAGGCGGCTTAGGCCTCTCCGCTTTCAGGAGATCAGGCGACGGTTGGAGCGTGCCGGCTTCGCGGAGATCAGCCAGCGCGGCAGCCACGTGGAATTCGCCCGCTTCTCCGGAGGTCGCGTGGACACGGCCGTCGTTCCGCATCAGCCCGAGGTCCCGGTAGGAACGCTGCGCAGCATCCTCCGGCAGGCGCACCTCAGTATCGAGGACTGGGAGAAGCTGCGCTGAGCCGTTCCGTTCTGATCTTCCGCGCAGGCCTTCAGGCCAGCTTCTCCCACACCAGCCGGCCACCCAGGTAAGTCTTGAGGATTTCGATGCGCGGGCCCGCCGCATCGAAGCGGAACTCGATCACGTCGGCGCGGTCGCCCGGGTGCAACCCGTTCAGGCGGGCAGGGAAGCGCCCTGCCCGGGCCGGACTAACGGTCGCCATGGTCACGGCCTGGGCCAGGGTCAGCCCGGCCAGCCGCATCAGGTTCTCCACCCCGCGGTCCATGCGCAGCGCCGAACCCGCCAGCTTGTTCTGTCCCGCCAGCACCACCCGGTGCTCCTCCGTGAGATCCACCTCCTGCTCGCCCAGCCGGTAGCGGCCGGGCTGGCAGTTGGCGGGCGTCGTGGCATCCGTGACCAAAAACGACCGCTCGACTCCCTTGGCCCGCAGCGCCACCTTCAGATACGACGCCGGCAGGTGGATGCCGTCCACGATGAAGCCCGCCGCCAGACGGTCCTCCGCGAGCTGCTCCCACAGGTAGTTGGGGTGCCGCGGCAGCATCGCGTGCGCCCCGTTGCCCAGGTGCGTGCTCATGGTCGCGCCCGCCGCCACCGCCGCGATGATCTGCTCCGCCGTGGCGTTGGTGTGCCCGATCGAGGCCACCACGCCTTCCTTGACCACGGCCTCGATGAAGCGCGGCGCCGCGGGCCATTCCGGGGCCAGGGTCACGATCCGGATCAAGCCCCGCGCCGCCTCCTGCATGCGCCGGAACTCCTCGATATCCGGAGGGCGCACCCAGCGCCGCGGATGCGCGCCGCGCGGACCGTCGTCCGCCGAGATGTACGGACCCTCCACGTGAAACCCCTCGATGGCCTCGCCCTCCTCCAGCGCCTCGCGCGCCGCCGCCAGGTTGCCCAGCGCGCCCAGCATGTCCTCGGGCGCGGCCGTGATCACGGTGGGCAGAATGCGCGTCACCCCGGTGGAGAACAGTGCGCGCAGGGCCCGCGCCAGCTCTTCGTGGCTGCACCTAGGATGGTTGAAGTCCACGCCCGCGAAGCCGTTCACCTGCAAGTCGATGAAGCCCGGCGCCACCCACCGCGCTTCGTCACGCAGGTCTTCGGCGGGGAGGGCATAAGTGATGCGGGAGGTGAACGCCACCTCCATGGGCGCCCCCGTGAACGCGTACCGGCCGGAACATTTCATAACGTTATTGTCTTATTCACAATTTACCAACAGCTTCTTCCCGCTATCCCCCACGCCGCAAAGGCCAACTTTCTTGTTGAAATCCCGCATCTTTCTCCGCTCGCCACTGGCGCGCCGCACCCCCTACCTGCTACAAAGACTGAAGCCTCTCGCGAGCTCGGTCCGGGCAGGCAGTCTCGGGGGAGGTGGCCGGTCCGGACCGCGCTCCCGGAGCCTTCCTCAGGCCCCCACCGCCACGTACACCGGCGTCAGCCATCCGTGCCGGTCCGCCCGCGCGCCGCTCACGATCGCGAAGAACTCCTTCTGAAGCTGCTCGGTGATGGGGCCGCGCTTGCCGGCGCCCACCGTGATCCGGTCCACCGAGCGGATGGGCGTGATCTCGGCCGCCGTGCCGCTGAAGAACACTTCATCCGCAAGGTAGAGCAGCTCGCGCGGAATGATCGTCTCCACCAGCGGGATGCCCAGGTCCTGCGCCAGCTTCATGACTGTGTCCCGGGTGATGCCTGGCAGCACCGAGGCTCCCAGCGGCGGCGTCAGGATGCGCCCGTCCCGCACCACGAACAGGTTCTCGCCCGAACCTTCGCTGACGTAGCCCGCCTCGTCCAGCGCGATGCCCTCGTGGTAGCCGTTGACCACGGCTTCCATCTTGATCAACTGCGAGTTCATGTAGTTGGCGCCGGCCTTCGCCAGCGCGGGCAGGGTATTGGGCGCCAGACGGTTCCAGCTCGACACGCACACGTCCACGCCCCCCGCGATGGCGTCCTCGCCCAGGTACCGGCCCCACTCCCAGCAGGCCACGAACACCTCCACCGGATTCTTCAGCGGGTACACGCCCATTTCTCCGTAGCCCCGCAGCGCGATGGGCCGCAGGTAGCAGGCCTGCATCTTGTTGATCCGCACCAGCTCGAGCATGGCCTCGGCCAGCTCCTCGATGCCGTAGCCGAGGTCCATGCGGTACACCTTGGCCGAGTCCGCCATCCGCCGGATGTGGTCGCGCAACCGGAACACCGCCGGTCCCGAGGAAGTAAGGTAACAGCGGATACCCTCGAAGACCGATGTGCCATAGC
>VFZS01000446.1 GCA_016871095.1 Acidobacteriota bacterium | reverse complement strand
CGCCGGGCCAGTTGACGCACGCCGAGATCTTTCAGCAGCCGGAGCTGTGGGCGGACACGGTGCGGCGCGTGTGCGCGGCGGGCCTGCATCCGCCGCCGTCGCCGGTGATCACCGGCGCGGGCACCTCGTTCTACGCCTCCGTGGCGGTGGAAGCCGGCTGGCCCGGCGCGCGCGCGGTGCCATCCACAGAGTTGTTGCTCCTGGATTTCGCCCAGGTGTTGCCGCAGGATGGCGCGGTGCTTTCGCTGGCCCGCTCGGGCGACAGCCCCGAAAGCACGGCGGTGGTCGAGAAGATCCAGCGCGCGCGGCCGCGGGTGCGACACCTGGCCATCACCTGCAACGCCGAGGGCCGGCTGGCGCGGTGGCCCGGCGTCGAGACCATCGTCCTGGACGGGCGCACCAACGATCGCAGCCTGGTGATGACCAGCTCGTACTCGAATCTGGTTCTGGCCGGGCTGGCGCTGGCGCGGCCCGAGGAAGTCGAAGCCGCGCTGCCGGTGATGTGCGCTGGGTGGGACGCCGCGCTCCCCAAGCTGGAAGCTCAGGCCCGGCTGCTGTCACAGGACCCCCCGTCACGGCTGGTGACGCTGGCCTCGACGCCGCTCGCGGGCGCCGCGCGGGAGGCCTGGCTCAAGGTGCTGGAGATGACGGCGGGACGCGTCGCCACGCTATGCGAGACGTATCTCGGGCTGCGCCACGGGCCGATGAGTTTCCTGGCGCCGGAGACGTTGGTGGTGTGCTTCGTCTCGTCCGACGCGGCGCGCCGGCGCTACGAGATGGACCTGGTGCGCGAGCTGCGCGCCAAGAAGCTGGGGCGGCTGGTGGCGGTGGGCCAGCCCGAGACCGGCAGCCACCTGTTTGAGGCGGTGGTCTCCACTCCCGCTTCTTCCCTGCCCGACTGGGTGCGCACGCCGGCGGAGATTGTCTTCGCGCAGTTGCTGGGATATCATCTGAGCCTGCGCCTCGGCCTGGACCCGGACAACCCCAGTCCGGGCCGCGTCATCACGCGCGTGGTCGAAGGCGTACGTATCTACCCGGAGGAACCAGGTTCCGCCGGCGAGGAGTAAAGGACGCATGGACAAACTTCGCGGAGTGGCGGTGGTGGCTCACAGCGGCGGGCCCACCCAGGTGATCAACGCCAGCCTGGCGGGCGTGTTCGAGGAGTGCCGCAAGCACGAGGAAATCACCGCGCTATGGGGCGCGCGCCACGGCATCCTGGGTGTCTTCGAGGAGCGGTTCTACGATCTGTACCGCCACGATCCGGCGGTGATCAGCGCCGCGAGCCGCGCGCCGGGCTCGGCTCTCGGCTCCTGCCGCTACAAGGTCCAGCCGGAGGACCACCAGCGCATACTCGAGACGTTCCGCCGGCACAACGTCCGCTACTTCTTCTACACCGGCGGCAACGACTCGATGGACACCGCGCTGAAGGTATCGCAGTTGGCGGCTGAGAGCGGCTACGAGCTGCGCCTGATTGGCGTGCCCAAAACCGTGGACAACGATCTGGTGGAGACCGACCACTGCCCCGGCTACGGTTCAGCGGCCCGCTTCTTCGCCTGCGCCGTGCGCGATATCGGCAACGACCTGCGCACACTGCCGCGCCGGGTGAGTTTCCTGGAAGCCATGGGCCGCAACGCGGGCTGGCTGGTGGCCTCCGCGGCGCTGGCGCGCCGCCGCCCGGATGATCCGCCCCAGCTCATCTATTGTCCCGAGCGCTCCCTCTCGGAGGAGCAGTTGGTGACCGATGTGGAGGCCGTCTACCGGCGCGACGGCTATGCCGTGATCGCGGTGTGCGAGGCCCAGAGGAACGAGAAGGGCAAGCCTTTCGGGGCCGATCACGCCATCCCGGACGCCTTCGGGTGGAGCGTCACCGGGAACCTCTCCCACATCCTGGCCAGTGTCATCAACCGGCGCTTGAAGCTGCGGGCGCGCAGCGAGAAGCTGGGCCTGCTGGGCCGGTCCAGCGCGGCCTGCGTCTCCGAAGTGGACCGCCGCGAGGCTTACTTGTGCGGCCAGGCGGCGGTGCAGGCGGCCATCGGCGGGGTGACCGGCATGATGGTGACGCTGGAGCGCGATGAGGGCGCGGAGTATTGCTGCACCACCGGGCTGACCGAGCTGGACAACGTGGCCAACGCCGAGCGCCTGCTGCCGCCGGAGTGGATCAACGAGGCGGGCAACGACATCATGCCCGCCTTCGTCCACTACGCCGCCCCCCTGGCCGGTCCCATCGACCCCCTGCCCCGGCTGGAGGAGACGCTAGCACCCGCCGCCGCCGGCTGAGCCAACCAACGGGGACAGACGGAACGTTCCCCGTCAAGCTGGGGTAACGCTCCGTCTGTCCCCGCGGCGCTACAGGTTCAACAGGCGCTCGGCGTTCCGGTGGTAGACCTTGCGAAGAATCTGCTCCGGCAGCCCCAGCCCGTAGATGCGCCAGCGGCCCTGCGGCGGGATGCGCGCGGGCGCGTAGTCGAAGTACTCGTCCTCGGTCTCCAGGAACCGGTAGTAGATCTCGTAGAGGGCGTCGCAGAAGACCTGCTGAGGATACTCGTCGCCGTGGGGCACGGCGTCGGTGCCGAACAGAATGCGGTCCTGGTAGCGGTCGAAGAACTTGCGCGCGGCGCGGGGCTGGCGGCCCAGTTCACCGATGCGCGCGCCGAACTCGACCCAGACGTTGGGGTAGCGGTCCATCCACTCGGAGACCCAGGGCAGGTTCTCGGAATCACCCACGTGCAGGTACACAAACTGGGTGCGCGGGTGGCGCGCCGCCACGCGGTTGCGGGCCTCCATCAGCACCTTGTTGCTGGGGAAGTCTTTGCCGTGGAAGGACCAGTCCGGGTGGGCGTGCAACTCCTCCCAGCGCTCGTTGAAGCGGTCGATGGGCAGGAAGAACGCCTCCGGGTCGGAGGTGTGGATGGCCACGGGCATCTTCAGCGCGCCGGCGGCTTCCCACATGGGATCGAAGCGCGGATCGTCCACCTTGACCAGCGGGCCCGTGGTGATCTTCTCCCGCAGGTAGAGGCCCAGGGTCTTGAGGATCTTCAAACCGCGAGCGCCGGCCTGGCGGGCGCGCGCCAGCTCCTCGGCCTGGAACCTTGGGTAGCCGGGCTCCGCGCTTCGGTTCCAGCAAGGCTCGGTGAAGGTCAGAAAGCGGCCGGGATGTGGAGTCTGCCAGTAGCGGATGGTCTTGGACAACACCTCGCCCCATCCGCCGGTGAGATTCACCATCATGCGGATGTTCTTGCGGTCCATGACCGTCAGGACCTCTTGCGGCGTGGCCGTGTGCTTGGGCTCTTTGCCCTCCTTGCCCAGCGGGATCGACCAGGAGAGGTGCGCGTGAAAGTCGATCACCGGGAAACGCGCCCGCTCCACCTTGGTCTCGGGCACGTGCAGCATGCTCTTGGGCTCATAGTCGCTCAAAGCCAATGTGGCCTTGGCCGGCTGCGCGGCCCCGGCTCTGGGCGCCGCCGCCAAGGCCGCCAGGCTCGTCATCCAGTCGCGTCGGTTCATGGTGCCTCCAGGCTTCAGTGTCCAGTGTACTCAGTGCCCGCGGGGCTTGCCATAGATGGCATCCCCCACGCGGCGCATCCAGGCTATTTCCCCGTCCGTCATGGGACCGCGGTGGAGGGCCTCCAGCGCCTGCTCCATCTGAGCGGCGCTGGCCGGGCCGGACATACAGACGCTCACCGCTGAGTTGGAGAGCACGAAGCGGTAGCAGTCGCCCGCCGTGGGGATTCTCTCCTGCCGCGGGATCTTACGGCTCCCGAGCAACTGCCGCCATGAGGTGGCGGTGAACGCCACGATGCCGGGACGCTTCTCGGCGGGCAGGTGCGGGAAGATGTCGCGCTCGGCGCCGGTGTGGACCGCGTTATAGCGGACGTGAAAGATGTCGAAATCCGTTTCCGCGGCCAGTTGGGGGACCAGGCGCCGCCTGTGCGTCGACAGCGCCAGCCAGCGGACCAGGCCGCGCTGCTGGAGCCGGCGGCAGGCTTCCAGGACGCGCGGCGGGGGACGGCGTCCCCACAACCCGAGCAGCAGCACATCGGCATGATCGAAGCGCAACCGGCGCAGCGCGCGCTCCAGGCTCGGCCCGATCAGCGAGGCCATCCGCGAGTACGACTGCACCACCAGGACGAAACGCTCGCGCTGCGATGCAAGGCGCCGCAGGCCCTCCGCAAACCCGCTTCTCCGGTAGGTGCCCCAGTAGAAGTAGTTGACGCCCTCCTCAAAGGCCCGCTCCAGGGCCGCCGCCGGCACGCCGTAGGTGGACGCCACGCCCAGCCGGCCCACTTCCAGCCCAGTCCGGCCCAGCACCGTGCGCTCGAACGAACTCATGCCGCCTATTAGACCACTGTGCGATGCTAGGTAGCAGGAGGGGATATGGACGACCCGACCCGCCGGGAGTGGCTGCAAGGCTCGCTGGTGGTCCTGGGCGCCCCTCGGGAGTCCAAGCCCACCGTACCCACCATGCGCCGCAAAGATTTCGAACCGGCCTACCTGCGCCTGGACCGGAAGGGTGAACTGGCGGAGCGTGCCCAGGCGCTGTGGGCCATCTACAAGAGCTGCCTGCTGTGCCCGCGCCAGTGCGGGGTCAACCGGCTCAAGGGTGAAAAGGGCATCTGCGGCGCTACCTCCCGCGTGAAAGTGTCCTCGGCGCACCCGCATTTCGGCGAAGAGAAGCCCTTGGTGGGCCGCCACGGCTCGGGCACCATCTTCTTCAGTCACTGCAACCTGCGCTGCATCTTCTGCCAGAACTGGGAGATCGCCCATCGCGGCGACGGCAGCTACATGAGCGACGACTCGCTGGGGCGGGTGATGTGGGACTTGCAGGGCATCGGCTGCCACAACATCAACT
>VFZS01000445.1 GCA_016871095.1 Acidobacteriota bacterium | reverse complement strand
ACAGGTCGCCGCAGGGCCGCTCCAGCAAGGCCTCGTGGTCCAGCGGCAACTGCCCGGCGGGGCCGGGCACGCGCGCGCGGATCTCGTACAAGGAGTCGTCGCGGGAATCCACGATGGTGTCGAAGGGGATGTCTTTCATTGGGTCGCCCAACTCCCAATGATAGAATCAGCGCGATGGCTGATGCGGAGACGCGGCGGCGGGAGCTGGCGCATCACGAGGAGCTGTACTCGGGGTTTGCCCAGCAGCACTTCGCCAAGCCGGCGGTGCGGGCATTTCGCGCGCACCTGGCGGGACACATCCTGCGGCGGACCGGGCTGGGGCCGCGGGCGCGCCTGCTGAGCCTGGGCTGCGGCATCGGGGACACGGAGCTGCTGCTGGCGCCCGCCGTGGGCCGGATCGTGGGAGTGGATTTCTCCCCGGCGGCCATCCGCCAGGCCAGCGAGGACGCCGCGTGGGCCGGCATCGCTAACATTGAATTCCAGGAGGGCGACCTGGACACCATCCGCTTCCCAGACGCCTCGTTCGACGGGATACTGGCGATATTCCTTCTGCACCACCTGCCGGACGAGCAACTGCGCGAGCTGGCGGCGCGGGCGCGGCGGTGGCTGGCGCCCGGCGGTGTGTTCTACAGCCTGGACCCCAATCGCCGACGATTGAGCGGCCGGCTGGGGAGACTGCTGGCGCCGAAGCTGATGGAGCGATACCACACGCCCGGGGAGCGCGAGCTGGATCCGGCGGCCACGCGGGATGTATTCTCCGCGCAGGGCTTCTTCGCCGAAACGCGGATGTACGACTTTCTTTCCACGCCCCTGGCCGGACTGTGGCCCGGCGCGGGGCGGGTCTACGGGGTGGCGCGGTGGGTCGATGACCTGCTGGTGCGCGCGCCGCTGCTGGCGCGCTGGGGCAGCAACTTCGAACTGACGGCGCGGGTCGGGGAATCCGGGACAGGCCGGGGTGTCCACGGAGGGACACCCTAGCCTGTCCCACCGCGGATTCGGGTAGAATCGGGGTATCCCCGAAGTTGAAGGTGGAAAACCAGTTGGCGCTCAAGCTCGGCAAAGTCACCGCTGTCTACCCGGGATCGTTCGACCCCATCACCTACGGGCACCTGGACCTGATCACGCGCGGCGCGATCTTGTTCGACAAGCTGGTGGTGGCGGTGCTGCGCAACGCGGCCAAGGAGCCGCTGTTCACGGTGGAGGAGCGCGAGGCCATGCTGCGCGAGGTGGTGAAGGACTGCCTGAACGTGGAAGTGGACTCCTTCGACGGCCTGCTGGTGGACTACGCCGCGCGCAAGGGCGCCACGGTGCTGCTGCGCGGGATCCGCGCCATCTCCGACTACGAGTATGAATTGCAGATGGCGTTGATGAACCGGCGGCTGCGTCCGGAAATCGAGACGGTCTTCCTGATGGCCGGGGAGGCGTATTCCTTCCTCAGCTCGCGGCTGGTCAAGGAGGTGATCGCCTTGGGCGGCGACATCTCCGGACTGGTGCCGCCGGTGGTGGAGGCCCGGCTGCGGCAGCGGGTGCTGGGAAAGTAACAGCATGGCTTCACCGCCCGGTCTTGCGCAGCGCATAACCCGCATCGCCTTCTCCGGCACTATGCGGGTGGCCGCGGCCGCCGGACAGCTTCGCGCCCAGGGAGTCGAGGTGGCCGACTTCGGCGCGGGCGAGCCGGACTTCCCCACGCCGGAGAATGTGAAGCAGGCCGCCATCCGGGCCATCCAGGAGAATTTCACGCGCTACACTCCCTCCGGCGGGACCGTCGAGCTTAAGGAGGCCATCTGCCGGCGGCACGCCCAGGACTATGGCACCGCCTACCAGCCCGGCGAATGCGCGGTGACGGTGGGGGGCAAGCACGCGGTCTTCAACCTCATCCAGGTGCTCATCGAGGAGGGCGACGAGGTCATCGTCCCGCTGCCGTTCTGGGTGACTTACAAGGACGTGGTGGAGTACGTGGGCGGCCGCTGCGTGTTCGTGGCGACGGATGAGCGCGAGGGATTCGCGCTGACCGCCGCGCTGATCGAGCCGCACTTGACGCCGCGCACTAAGGCGCTCATCATCAACTCGCCGTCCAACCCCAGCGGAGCGGTGATGCCGCGCGCGGAGTTCGAGCGCATCCTGGCGCTCACCGCCGGCCGCGGGATTTACCTCTTGACCGACGAATGCTACGCCCGGCTGGTGTATGAGGGTTCGCCGTTATCGGCGGCCTCGCTGGACGGCGCCAAGGATACGGTCCTGGTGGCGGGCTCGATGTCGAAGACCTACGCCATGACGGGCTGGCGCATCGGTTACGCGCTGGGGCCGGAGCGCATCATCCAGGCGGTAGTCAAGCTGCAAAGTCACTCCACCTCGAACCCCACCTCGGTGGCGCAGAAGGCCGCCGTGGAAGCACTCAGCGGCCCGCAGGACGCTGTGGCGCGCATGTTGGAGCGGTATCGCGAGCGGCGCGACTTCGTGGTGCGGAGGCTGCGGGCGATCCCCGGAGTTGCCTGCGTGGAACCGCAGGGCGCTTTCTACGCCTATCCCAACATCTCGGCGGCGCTGGGCCGCAACGGCATACACACCACCATGCAGTTCGCCGAGCGGCTGCTCGAGGAGGCGCGCGTGGCGGTGGTGCCGGGCGAGGCCTTCGGCACCGGCGAGCACATCCGCATCTCCTACGCCGCTTCCATGGAGGACCTGGCGCGCGGGCTGGAGCGGCTGCACGAGTTCATCGCCCGCCTCACCCCATGAAACCGCGGCTGGTGAGTCCCTACTTCCGCGAGATGCCCTGGGGCTGCTTGTATCTTGAGCCGTGGTTCCCGCCGCAAGAGAAGCGCATGGGCGAGGTGTGGTTCCGGGGGGACGAGGAGCCGCTGCCCATCCTGGTGAAATTCATCTTCACCAGCGACCGGCTGTCGGTGCAGGTTCATCCGGGCGATGAGGATGCCCAACGCCTGGAAGGCACGCCCGGCAAGACCGAGATGTGGCACATCCTGCGTGCCGATCCTGGGGCGCGGATCGCGCTGGGCCCGCGGGAGCCGTTGAGCCGTGAGCACCTGCGCCAGGCGGCGCTCTCGGGTGAGATCGAGGCCCTGCTGAACTGGGTGGAGGTGCTGCCCGGAGACACCTACTTCATCCACCCCGGCACCATTCACGCCATCGGCCCCGGCGTGACGCTGTGCGAGATTCAGCAGCACCGTGATCTGACTTACCGGCTCCACGACTACGGCCGGCCGCGCGAGCTGCACCTGGAGAAAGCCCTCCAGGTGGCCAATCTCGATCCGCATCCAGGCCGCTCCACGCCCGTGGACCTGGGCCAGGGGCGCCTGTTGCTGGCCTTCTGTCCTTACTTCGCCACCGAGCTGTGGGCGCTCACGCACGCCCTGCCCTGCCGGCCGCTCGAGGACCGGTTGCTGCTGCTGGTGATCCTGGAGGGCGAGGGGCGGCTGGCGGGAGAGCCCTTCGCCGCGGGACAGGTGTGGCTGGCGCCGCCCGGCGCGGAAGCGTTCCTGGTGGAGCCGGACGGGGCCGCCCGGCTGCTACAGACGTACGTGCCGGAGTAGGGGGCCTGGGAAACCTGGGGACAGCCCGCATGTTTCCCGCGGTTTGCGCAGTTCAGGGCGCAGGGCGCCCGAGTGGGGAAACATGCGGACTGTCCCCGCTGCCCCCAACCACAACGCTGTCCTATCAATGCTTTGGATAGCGGAGAGGGAGGCCGGCGGCGCTGAGTGCGATCAGGAAGACCTTCTCCCCGAGCTCGACCCGGAGGAGTTCACCCTTAGACGGAAGCGCTGGCCGAGCCGGCGCTGACCACGACGCCATCGCGCGTCCGGCCAATTCCCGGCACGACGCGTTGAGGCGGAGCTCCAGTGGCTGCTGTATCCTGATGGGTGGGGTGGTAGTTGTGAAAACACCGCTGCATAAGGAGTTGATCACCTCGGACCCATCCGTCATGATGGGCAAGCCCGTGATCGCTGGCACGCGCCTGACCGTCGAGCTGATCCTGGAGAAGCTGGCCGCTGGGGAGACCATCGATCAGCTTCTGCAAGCCCATCCACGCCTGACGGAACAGGGCGTCCGTGCCGCCCTCGCCTTCGCGGCTGAGGCTGTTCGGGCTGATGTCGTCTATCCTCTTGAGCGGGTCACCGGGTGAGATTCCTGGCTGACGAGAGCGTTGACGGCCCGATTGTGGAACGTCTGCGGGATGAGGGGCACGAAGCGGGCTACGTCGCCGAGATGGACCCGGGTCTGCCGGACGATGCCGTCCTGGCCCTCAGTCGTGGGACCGGCGCCATTCTTGTGACCACCGACAGGGATTTCGGCGAGTTGGTCTTCCGGCAGGGCCGGCTTCACGCGGGCGTCCTGCTGGTGCGGCTCCCCGGCCTGCCCGCCGGAACGAAAGCCTCACTGGTCGCTGCGGGGGTACGCGAGCACGCAACTGAACTGAGTGGCGCCTTCTGCGTCCTCTCCGCGGGTGCCTTCCGAGTTCGCCGGCCAATGCCGTGACCGCCGGGTTGTGCCGCGCGGTCACGGTTCTCTCGCCGGCAGCCTCTCCATCCCACGCCGCCGGCCTTCGGCTTCCACCAAGCGGGTGAGATCAGCCTTGGCGGGTTCCGCCAAACGCGACGGCGCGTAGCCGGCCACCAGCCGCTCCACCTCCCGCCCGGCGCGCTGGCGCAGGGTCAGCCTGCCGCCCTTTTCCCACCGATCCCGGTGGGCGCGGTCGATGGCCGGGCCGGGGAAGGTGATCTCCTGGCGGGGGGACCTGGGGGACCTGGGACAGGCCGCATGTTTCCCGCGGCTTGCGCAGCTCAGAGCGCAGGGCGCCCGAGTGGGGGAACATGCGGGCTGTCCCCGCTGCCGAGTGGGGG
>VFZS01000444.1 GCA_016871095.1 Acidobacteriota bacterium | reverse complement strand
GCCGGCATCCTTGCCGGCTTACCTGCCGCGGGCTCCGGGCGCGGCCCAAAGCTGGTTGGAAAACCAGCTCGCAAACCTGGAGGTTCGCCCCACGGAACCGCCAGCAGGGCTTTGGTTGCGGCTATGCCGCGCTGTGATTCTCCTTCTGCACGGCGCCGGGCGTGACCATCGCACTCTCTGGGAGCACCCAGCCACACGCGCCGCGCTTGAGCGATCCCGTTCTGTTATCGTGATACCCAACGGCCGCTCCTCTTGGTGGCTGGGGCGTTACGCCGCGTTCCCGCTGGAGCTGCTGGACTGGCTCGGCCCGCGCCTGGGCTTGGCCCCTGATGCCGGACGGTGCGCCGTGGCCGGGTGGAGCATGGGCGGGTACGGCTCGGTGCGTCTGGCCGAGCAACACCCTGACCGTTTCTCCGCCTGGGGCGGAGTGCTGGCCCTGCTGGATTTCCCGAACGCTGCCTATCCGCCGGAGCACAACCACTCGGTCCCCGCGGTCTTTGGCGGACCGCGCGAATGGCCGGGGCACAACCCGCTCGGGGCCGTGGAAGCGCTGCGCGGCAAAGCACTGTTCTTCATGACGGCCTCGGCTGCCTTCGACCGCCCCATGAACCGCGCCTTCCATGAGCGGCTCTCGGCCCTCGGCATCCCGCACGAATTCAGCGAGGTCCCCGGCGGGCATACCTTCGACGTGGTTGCCGCCGTGCTCCCCCGGCTGCTCGAGTTTCTCGACCGGCACATCGCGAAAGGAGTCCCGGAAGTCCGATGACCCGCCGCACGCTCTTTGCCCTTCCGCTGACCGCAGTGGCTCGCGCCACTGAGGGAATCACTTTCTCGGCCCCCGTGCCCATGGTTGCCGCGCCGGACGTTCACTACGGCTTCCCGCGCATGGTGCGGGCCGCTAACGGACGGCTGCTGCTTTTCTACCGGGTGGGCACGACCCACGCCTCGGACTCCTCCTCAATCGCTCTGCGGATTTCCGCCGATGGCGGCGCTACGTGGTCCGCGCAGCGCATCCTGTACCGCGATCCGGACCCCGCGCGCTCCGCGCACAACCCCGTGGCGCTGGTGGCGCGCTCCGGCCGCGTGATTCTCTGGATCAGCCGGTACCGCTTCACTCCAACGCCGGCCCGCCGCGAGCCCGGAGCGTGGACATGGTCCGAGGACCACGGTGCGACCTGGACCGAGTTTCGCACCTTCGACGAGGATCCCTCGCGCAGCAGCTACTACCTGACCGATGCTATACGCATCAGGGATGGCCTGCTCGGCTGCGCCGCCACGTTTCCTCCCTCCGGCGTGGGCAACTGTCACGCGCTGATGTGGCACTCGGCCGACGACGGCAAGACCTGGAAGGTGCGCTCGCAGCTCACCGCGCCGGAAGCCAACCGCGGCGACGAGGTTGCGCTACTCGAAACCGGGCCCGGCGAGATCCTCTGCCTGCTCCGCACCAGACGCCAACCCGGAGCTACGGATTACCCCAAGGGGCTGGCGGCGTTGTTCTCCACCGACGGCGGCAAGACCTGGACCGAGCGCGAGAATCTCCACTTGATGCTCGGCCTCACGCTGCAACGTCCTTTTCTGACCCGGCTCGATGGCAAACGCGTGCTGTTGAGCGGCCGCGACGTCGAGCGCAAGGAAGTTGTGGCCTTCCTCTCCACGGACAACGCCCGGACGTTCGGACACAAGACGGTGATCGATTCGTATCTCAAGGATGGCGCCTACACCACCTGTGTTACGCTGACCAGGACCCGAGTGCTCATGGTCTATTACGCCGATTCGCCGGGGACGCTCCCAGACCTCCGCGCGGTGCGGCTCGAGGTTCCCTAGTGTGACGACCTCTCTCCAGGCCGATCTGTGCGTCGTCGGCGGCGGGATGGCTGGCGTGTGCGCCGCGCTGGCCGCGGCGCGGCTGGGAGCGCGCGTGGCGCTGGCACAGGATCGCTCGGTGCTCGGCGGCAACGCCTCGTCGGAAATCCGCATGCACATCGTGGGCGCCTCCTGCTCCGGCCGCCGCCCGCTGGCGCGGGAGTCGGGCATCCTCGACGAGATCCGCGTTGAGGATTCGGTGCGCAATCCCGGCCGCAGTCCCGCGCTGTTCGACCTTCTGCTCTACGATCTGGTGCGGCGCGAGCCGAACATCACCTTGCTGCTCGACACGGCCTGCACGGGCTGCGATGCCGAAGGCGCTCCCGCCGCGCGCCGCATCCGCCGGGTTCACGCCGTCCGGCATCTCTCCGAAGAGGACTTCGTCATCGAGGCGCCGTTCTTTGCCGACTGCTCCGGCGACTCCCGCCTCGGCTTCGAGGCCGGGGCCGCCTTCCGTACGGGCCGGGAAGGGAGATCGGAATACGGCGAGCCTCACGCGGCGGTGGAGCCGGATTCGCTCACGCTGGGCAGCACTATCCTGCTGATGGCTCGGGATTGCGGCCGTCCGGTTCGGTTCGCCGCGCCGCCGTGGGCCCGCCGCTTCACCGAGGACGACCTTCGCCTGCGCTCCCACCGCGATCTCGAATACGGATACTGGTGGGCCGAATGGGGCGGGCATCTGGATGCCGTACGCGACGGCGACCGCATCCGGCATGAGCTTCTGGCCATTGCCCTGGGCATATGGGACCATGTCAAGAACCGCTGCGGGCAGGCGGCTGATCCCTCGGCGGCCTACGAGAAGTGGCTGGACGGGGAAACTCCGGCGCCGGCCTCCGCGGCCAACTGGTCACTCGAGTGGGTCGGGATGCTGCCCGGAAAACGCGAGTCGCGCCGCCTGCTCGGCCCGGTGGTTCTCACGGAGGGGGACATTCTGGGCGGGCGTCTCTTTGATGATGCGGTGGCGTACGGCGGCTGGTGGATCGATCTTCATCCGCCCTCCGGCATCGACGCGGTTCACGAATACCCGTGTGAGCAGATCGAGGCGCCGCACTTGTACTCGATTCCGCTGCGCGCGCTATACTCCCGCAACGTGGCCAATCTCTTCATGGCGGGGCGCAACATCAGCGCCACTCACGTCGCCTTCTCCTCCACGCGCGTCATGGGTACCTGCGCGGTGATGGGTCAGGCCGTTGGAACCGCCGCCGCGCTGGCCGCGCGAGCCTCGCTCGCCGCCGCGGAGGACCTGCTGGAGCCGGGCCGCTTGCGGCGTTTGCAGCGAGCCTTGATCGCGGCTGACGCCTTTCTGCCCGGCGTGGCGGCGGCCGCTGAGGGCGACCTGGCCCCCGCCGCATCGGTCAGCGCCTCGAGCGAGTTGCCCGGCCACGAGGCGGGGCTGCTGGTCAACGGCCTCACCCGGCGGCTGACCCCCGCGCTGCATCCATTTTTTGCGGACTGCTCCAACCAGTGGGTCTCCGCGTCGCTGCCCGCCTGGGTGGAGCTGCGCTGGGACCGGCCCCAGGTCATCCGCGCGATCCACCTCACTTTCGACACCGGCTTCGAACGCGAGCTTACCCTCTCGATGAGCGACGCCTTCACGCGCAGGATGATCCGCGGGCCGCAGCCGGAGACTGTCGCGGACTACGTCCTGTCCGCCCCCGGCTGGGAGCTCGCCGTCGAGGGCAACTACCAGCGCAAGCGCATCCACGCGCTGCCGGAGCCGCTGGTCACCGACCGTCTGCGGCTCACCGTGCTGCGGGCGAACGGCGAGTTCCAGGCGCGCGTTTTCGAGATCCGTGTCTGTCCGAATCAGGAGCCACTTCCCGAATGAATCCCTTTCACGGCACTGTCGTTCCCATGCTCACCCCGCTCACCGCCGCGGGCGAGATCGATCGTGGCGCGCTAGTGCGCTACGTGGATTTCCTCCTCGCCAGCGGCGTCAACGCCCTGTTCGCGCTCTCCTCTACCGGGGAGTTCTGCTCCCTCCCCTGGCGCTCCCAGTGCGTGATGGTGGAAGCCACTCTGGCGCACGCGGGCGGGCGCGTGGCCTTGTCCGCCGGCGTTTCCACGCAGTCCCTGGCCGGCACCGTCCAGCGCGCCCGCGAGCTGGCCGCCCTGGGGGTCCACGCCGTGGTCTCGCTGCCGCCCTTCTACTTCCGCACCTCCCAGTCCGAGATGTATGCCTGGTTTGCGAAGATCGCGGACGCGAGTCCCGTCCCGCTCATCGTCTACAACATGCCATTCCGCACCCAGCACAACCTCGAGCCGGAGACCGTCCACCGGCTCCGCGCCCACGGCAGCATCATCGGGCTGAAGGACTCGGTGAACGACCGCGAGCGCACGCGCGAGCTGGCGACGGCCCTGCGCGGGCAGACTCGGTTCACCTACCTCCACGGCAGCGAGTTGCTCACGCTGGAAGCCGCGGCGTTTGGCGCGCACGGCTGCGTTCCCTCGATCGCCAACCTGGCCCCGCGCTTCTTCTCGGATGCGTTCGCCGCCGCCGCTTCCGGAGAACCGCGCCCGGGCGACCAGGAGCGAATCGCCGGTCTCATGGGCGCCTTCGGGCTTTTCGAGGACCGCCCGCAGGATTCCACCACTCTCCGGCTGATGGCCCTCAAGGCAGTGCTGCACGTGCTCGGCATCATGGAGCCGTACATGGTCCAGTTGGCGCCTCCGCTGCCGGACGAGTGGCTGACCCGCGCACGCGCGTTCGTCGAGCAGCATGGCCTCGGCGAGGCCGTCCCGCCCGCGCCGGCCTGAGATGCTGATGTTCACCTACCGCTGGCAGCTTGTAGCGGCGCTCTTCTTCGCCGCCGGCCTCAACTACGCCGATCGCACTTCGGTGTCCGTGGTGTTCCCGCTGCTCCGCAGCGAGCTCGGCCTCTCCGACGTCGCTCTGGGCGGCATCGGCTCTGCCTTCCTGTGGGCCTACGCGTTGGGATCGCCCTGGGCCGGCGTGCTGGCCGACCGGTGGCCGCGCGGGCGGCTGATCCTGGTCGG
>VFZS01000443.1 GCA_016871095.1 Acidobacteriota bacterium | reverse complement strand
CCTGGGCCAGCCCCATGGCCCGGGCCGCCGCGGCGTCGAACACCTGCTCCACCCACTGCACCTCGAGGAAATGGTTGCCGCTGCCCAGCGTGCCCAATTGCGGCCGCCCGCGCTCCTTGGCCCTGTGGGACACCTTGTCCGGATCGGCCCCCTCCATCGCGCCGCATTCCTCGGTGAACTCGACGTCCCGCCGGTGCCCGTAGCCGTGCTCGACCATCCAGCCGGCGCCGTCGCGCAGCACCGCGTCGAGCTGCTTGGGATCCACCCGCAGGTCGCTCTTGCTGCCGGTGCCGCAGGGCACGTCCCGGAAGATCTGGTTGACCACGTCCCGCAAGCGGGGCTCGATGTCGGCCCTGGTCAGGTTGGTCCGCAGCAGGCGCACCCCGCAGTTGATGTCGTAGCCCACGCCGCCCGGCGAGACCACGCCCTCCTCCCAGTCCATGGCCGCCACGCCGCCGATGGGAAAGCCGTAACCCTGGTGGATGTCGGGCATGGCCAGGCTGGGACCCACTATGCCCGGCAGCGTGGCCACGTTGATGGCCTGCTCCAGCGACTGATCGCGCTTGATGTGCTCCAGCAGCGCCGGGCTGGCATACACCACCACCTCCGTGCGCATGCCGCGCTTCTCATCGCGCGGGATTCTCAGCGTATGACTCATGGCTACACGTCCAGGAACACCTGCGCGTACCAGCCCTCTTCGTCCTGCCCGGTGCGAAGCTGGTGGTAAGTCACCCCCTTGACTAACAGTCTCGCACGGTGCCGCGCCGGATCCCAAGGCTCGCCCAGCGCCTCGCCGGCCACCCGCCCGGCCGTGATCTCGAGCACCCGGAACCGTCGCAGCGCCAGCCGCCGCGCATCCCACAAGTAGAGCACCTCGTTGAGCCAGTTCACCAGCAAGGATTCGGCGTCTTCGCCGGCGGCCTCGAGCGGCCAGGCCGCGCGAGGCTCCACCAGGTCCAGGTCGATGGAGATGGAGATCAGCGCCTCGGCGCAGGCTTCGAACAACTCCGCTGGCGTGCGGGTGCGCACACGAAATCCGATGTCGGCGGTGTGCTCTAGCAGCTCAAACATGCGCGGCCTGGTCCGCGGTCTCGGGAGCCAGTTGCCGCCGGGCATCGATCTTGAACCACAGGGCCGAGGAGAGTATCAGCATGCCGGCCATGGGGTAGAGCACCGCGTTGTAAGTGCCGAAGTACTTGACCAGGTACCCGAAGATCACCGACGAGAGGAACGATCCGATCTGCCCCGACATGTTCATGGCCCCGGTCATCGCGCCGGCGTACTTCCTTCCCACGTCCAGGCACACCGCCCAGGCCACCGGCAGCATGAAGTCCGAACCGGCGTAGGCCAGTGACAGCAGCAACACGGAGGCCAGCTTGTTGGCCGTCATCGCGGTGCCCAGCATGCACACCGCCGAGAACGCCAGCCCGCTGGCGCCCACCGCCCTGCGGCCCCACTTCAGGCCCACCCTGGGAATGAGGTAGTCGCTGGTTATCCCGCCCAACAGGTTGGCCAGTCCCCCGAAAACGAACGGAAGCGGCGACCAGGCTTGCAGTTCCTCCGGGGTGAAACCGCGGCCCTTCACCAGAAAAGTATGCAGCCACGACAGGTAGAAGTACGACCCCCAGCAGTAGGTGTGGTACATCACCACGATGGCCCAGAAGTTCCCCTGTCCCAGGGCGTGGCGCCAGGGCAGCGAGTGCGGAGTGCGCCCGGCGGTGCCCTGGCCGGCCTCGATTTCCTCGATTTCCTGCTCGCGTACGCCCGGCTTCTCGCGCGGCGCGTCGCGATACCACCAGTACCAGATGACCGCCCAGATGATTCCCAGCACGCCGAAGGCGTAAAACGACCCCCGCCAGCCCCACCGCACCTGTATGGGAATGACCATCAACGGCGACAGCGCGCCGCCCACCCGGCTGGCCATCCACACCAGGCCCTGCGCCCGCGCCCGCTCCACCACGGGGAACCAGCGGGAGATGCTCGAGGCGGTGTTGGGATACGCCCCCGCCTCGCCCGCCCCGAACATGAAGCGGGTCAGCAGCAACAGGAAGTAGTTCGACACGGCCCCAGTGAGGCTCGTGAACACGCTCCACCAGATGACGATGCGCGTCAGCACTTTGCGCGGGCCGATGCGGTCGCCCATGGCTCCGCTGGGGATCTCGAAAGCCGCGTACGAGATGGCGAACACTCCCACCACCCAGCCCCACCGCTCGGGCGAGATGTCCAGGTCCTTCTGCATCTCCGGGCCGGCCACCGAGATGCACACCCGGTCGATGTAGGTGATGATCGACAGCAGGAACAGCAGCGCCAGGACGCGATGGCGGTATTTCACCATAAGCTCGAATTATGGCACACGTGGCGCCGGGCCGCCCGCCGTTCAGCGCTTCCTCACTAGAGCCTGGGCGCCTTCGGGCGTTACGGCCCGGACCGGCGATCCGCTGAATCCGCGCGCGTCCCGGGTCCCGATTCCAGCGCACTTCGCCCTTTCGGCGGCAGCAGCCGCAACTGCGTCCTCGGAGATTTGCGCCGCCTTGACGCGGGTGGAGGTGGGGTGTATATTTGGCTTGTCCTGGAGGCCGAAGAGGAAGTCCTCGCGGTAGTCAGCGAGCAGGGAAGCGTCCGCTGAGGGGCGCTTCAAACCCGCATACCATGACAGACCAAGGAGGAACGTCATGTCAATCCGAGAAGTCCGGGCGAGAATGCTGTATGTGTTGATTGCCGTTCTGATCCCGGCCGTGGCCTGGCCGCAGACCAGCACAGGCGCCGTTCGCGGGACTGTGCGCGACCAGGCGGGAGCGGTCGTGCCGAGTGCGAGAGTGAGCATCGCCAACATCGCCACCAATGTCAACTCGCAAACCACAGTGAACGAGGTCGGCTTGTACGTCTTCCCCGGCGTCATCCCGGGCCCTTACCGGATGTCCGTGGAAGCGCCGGGAATGCAGAAGTTCGAAGCCACGCTGACCGCCCAGGTCGCCCAGGACGTGGTCGTGAATGTGGTCCTCAGGGTCGGGCAGGTGACCACCGAAATCGTTGTCCAGGATGTGACGCCCGTTCTCGTAGTGGACCGGCCCACGCTGGGGCACGTGCTGGAGCGGACGCGCATCGAGCAGTTGCCGCTCAACGGCCGGTCCTTCTCCAGTCTTCTGGTGACGGTTCCGGGAATGGAAAGCTGGCGCGGCTACGGGATGCGCGACGGGACGCACGAGTTTGTGCTGGACGGCGCGCCCATGGCCAACCGCCTCACCATGATGAGCGCCCTCTTCAACCGGCCGCCCGGACTCGACAGCATTCAGGAGTTCAAGGTCGAGACCAATAATTCGTCCGCGAAGTACACCCGCCCGGTCACCGCGATTGTGTCCACCAAGAGCGGGACCAACCAGTTGCACGGCGCGATGTTTTACACCCACCGCAGCAACTTCAAGCTCGGCCCCTTTGTCGGCAAGGCCCGAAGTCGCATCGACACCTGGGACAGAGCGCCCAAAATGTACCGCCACGAGTGGGGCGCTTCCTCCGGCGGTCCCCTCCGCCTGCCCAGGCTCTACAGCGGCAAGGACCGGACCTTCTGGTTCTTCGCTTACGAAGGCGCCCGCAGCAACAGCCCTTCCACCACCGGCTACACCGTCCCCACCGAGGCCATGCGCAATGGGGACTTCCGCGGACTGGTGGACTCCCAGGGCAGACAGTACCGGATCTATGACCCCTGGACCACCAACCCGCAGACCTGGGAGCGGCAGCAGATCTCTTACAACGGCCAGTTGAACGTCATCGATCCGAAGCGGCTGAACCCCCTGGCCAAGTATTTGCTCGACATCACTCCTCTCCCCACTCGCCCCGAGGTGAACCCCCTGCTCGACAACAACTGGTGGGGCCCCATCAACAGCATCCGGCGCAACTATACCCTCACCACTCGCTTCGATCACCGCTTCTCCGACCGCGACCAGTTCTACGCGCGCTACACCCAGGGCGACTACTACTCCTGGTGGTCCCTGGACGGCGCCGGCTCCCCTGGTCCGCCCACCAAGGACGGCGTCGCCAACAACGAGGTCGGCACCGCTCCGAACAAGGTCCTCGCCCTGTCCCACTACCACACCTTCTCTCCCACCTTCTTCAACGAAGTTCTCGCCAGCGTCTCCCGCGAGAAGTGGCGAACGGCCACCGGAAAGCTCGAGAAGTATGCCGACCAACTGGGTCTGCCCAACCCCCTCTCCGCGATCGGATGGCCGCAGCTTTCGGGCGCCGGGCTGAGCCGGCTCGGCTGGTACACCCAGAACGCCATGGGCACCGACTTCACCTATT
The DNA here is from genome assembly GCA_016871095.1 of Acidobacteriota bacterium. Classification (GTDB taxonomy): domain Bacteria; phylum Acidobacteriota; class Terriglobia; order Bryobacterales; family Bryobacteraceae; genus VFZS01. The sequence continues at coordinate 574 of VFZS01000443.1, read as the reverse complement.
TCGTCCTGGACAATAACGCCACCAAGATCCATGGAAAGCACGAGCTCCAGTTTGGCTTCCACGGACGCTACGACCAGTTGAACATCCTGCCCGACCAGCAGCAGAACCAGGGAGGACACAACTGGAGCACGCTGGCCACCGCACTCTATGATCCAACCACCTCCCGCACCAATCCGCAGGCCACGCCCCTGACCGGACACAACCTGGCCAATCTGTTTCTGGGCGTGATGAACTACTCCAACAATATGGCCCGCGGCTACTTCTATGCCCGGGGCAAGGAGTATGCACTCTACCTTCAGGACAACTGGAAGGTCACCTCTCGGCTGACCTTGAACCTCGGCTTGCGCTGGGAATACTGGCCGGCCCTGCGGGAAAAGAACAGCCTGATGACGGGCTTTGACCCGGACAAGCGGGCCGTTGTGCTGGGCACGGATATGGAAACCATGTACAAGCTGGGCGCCACCGTTCCTTCGGTGGTGAACCGCTATCTGGGCTGGGGGGCGAAGTTCATCACCTACCAAGAGGCCGGCCTTCCTCAGTCACTGATGTACTCCAACACCAAGAACTTCGGGCC
>VFZS01000442.1 GCA_016871095.1 Acidobacteriota bacterium | reverse complement strand
TTGTCGTGCCCGCTTTGCACGTGGATGCCGTCCGGAAACCGGTCCAGGGTGAAGTTCCGGATGATGTTCCTGTCGCCGTGGAGCTCGATGAAGTGGTCCTGACCTTCGGTCTGGTCGCAGGCGTCGGGCCCGGTGTACTTGAAAGTGATGTTGCGGTCTTCGCCGTCGAGAACCAGGTCGTTTCCGTAGAAGTAGATGCGGTCCTGGATCCCGATAACGGCGCCCGAGACGTTGAAGGTGATCCTCCCGCCTCCGGCGGCGGCCACCCTGGTCAGAGCGTCCCGGAGCGCCGCCTCGGTGGGTTCAATCCTCAGCTCGAGCGCCCGCGGCGGCGCCGTATGGGCGCCGGCGAGCAGCGCCGTCAGCCACAGCAGCCTGCCTGTGAGAACCATGGCTCGCTCAGAATGTCAGCCGGGCGCTCATCTGCACGGCGCGGCCGGAGCCTCCCGACTGGATCACGCCGAACGTGGCGGCGCTGGACATGTTCGTGCCGGGAGTGCCCCAGGTCTTCGTGTTGAAGGCGTTGCTGGCTTCCCCGCGGAACTGGAGCCTCATGCGCTCCCGGAGTCTCACGTCCTTGCTGACCGCGAGATTCTGGCTGAAGTCGCTGGGAGCGCGCAGTTCGTCGAAATTGAGCACCTCCGGGGTGATGACGTACTGGCTCGGCAGGGGGACGAAGGCGGTGATGTCGAAGTACGGGTTCAGAATTCTCCCGCTCGCATCCCGCTGGTCCCCGATGCGGCTTGCGACCGGGCCCGACAGGGCCGCGTTCCGGATCCGGACGGGACGGCCGTTGGCGTGCGAGATGGACAGCGGACTGCCCGATCTCGCGTTCAGGTAACCAGAAATCGACCATCCCTCAACGATCCGCGCGAGAGGGCCGGTGAATCCCGTTCCCAGCGGCTTGCCGGGGCCGAAGGGCAGATCGTAGACGAAAGAGATGCGGCTCACGTGCCTCAGGTCGAGATCCGAAACGGAGCGGAAGTGCCGGTGGTTGACCACGCTGGCGGTGTTGTTGTCGATCAGCTTCGAGTTGGTGTAGGTCCACAGAACGCCGAGGCCATGCGTGATCCGCTTCTCCACCCTCGTCTGCAGCGCGTGGTAGATGGCCCGGCCGGTGTTGAGGCCTTCCGCGGTCAGCGAGGTGAATTGCGGAAACTGCACCCACAGTTGCCGCTGGACAACGGTCGCTCCCTGTCCGAGAGAAGACGTGGGCGGGAACAGGTCGAGGAAGGGATTCGGGATGCGGGTGTTTTCCGCGGTTCCGAGGTGCAGGTAGGCGTCGGGCCGCTCGTTCAGGTTGAAGCTTTCCAGTTGCTTCAGGCTGAGCATGCCGGCGTAGGCCGCCTCGACGACGATCTGGCCCGGCAACTGGCGCTGCAGGCCGAGTTGCCATTGCTGACTGTAGGGGTTCACGCGGCCGAGGTCGAAGCAGGTCAGGCCGTCGCCGTAACGGGCCGCCAGCCCTCTCTCCCGGCCTTCGGCCGCCCGCAGCCCGGCGGGGAACGGGTTCGCCAGCGTGGTGAACGGAGTGGCGCCGGCATCGATCGTCCCCACGTACGGCGTTACGGCGTTGAAAGTCGCCACCGATCCGTCGAAGGCGGTGTTGAAGGCTTGGGCGCCGTAGAACAGGCCGTAGCCGCCGCGAATCACCGTCTTGCTGCTGACGCTGTAGGCGAAGCCGAAGCGCGGCCCGAAGTTGTTGCGGTCCACATTGCCTTCGTTGCGGGGGTTGCCGTCCACCCCCGCGAACAGCAGCCCGCCCCGGAGGTTCAGCCCCGGGACCTGCACGGGAGAGGCGGCGTGGTAATCGAACCCGTAGGCCACCCGGTCGTAACGCTCGGTATACGGAATTTCCAGCTCGTAACGGAATCCGAAATTGAGAGTCAGCCTCGGCAGTATGCGCCAGTCCTCCTGGATGAACAGCGACATCGACTGGGTCTGCAAGGAGAGCGGGCTGTTATACCCGAAGTTCCCCGACGCCGGGACTCCCAGCAGCATGCTCGCCAGCCCCGAACCGGAAACGTCGGCCGAGGTGGGGACGAACGGGTTAGCCTGCGTGAAGACGGCGGAGAATGTGAAGTCCCCCGAGGCCGCCGTGCTCGAGGGGGACTCGTTCCTGCGCGTGACGCGGTAATCCCCTCCGAACTTCAGGTTGTGGTTGCCGGCGATCTTATAGAAGGTCGCCACCACGGTCTGGGTGAACTGGCGCTGCTTCCTGAGGGTCGAGCCGAAGGTGGCAAAATTCTCGCCGGGGTTGAACCGCGGCCAGCCACTGGCCGCCTGGTTGCGGAGGATGACCTCGGGGAGCGCCATTTCGGCAGGGTCCTGAAGCTTCGCCGGCACGGTCCGGGGCGCGTCTCGGCCTGAAAACCCGTAACGCAGCGAGCCGACCAGCGTCGGCGAGTAAGTGGCGGTGTGATCGAGGGCGATGGAGTGGAAGACGCGGCGCTCCAGTCCCAGGTCGGCCGAGCCGTCCCCCGGATAGGAATAGGCGCCCCGCATCAGGTCCTCCCCTTCCTGGCGGCGCGTCAGGCGGCTGTAACGCCCAAAAAGCCGCTGGCGGGAGCTGAGGTTGTGGTCGAGCCGCAAACTGCCCTGGCTCTCCTGGACTTCGGTGATGCCGGCGCCTCCCCAGTTGAGGGCCCCGATCTGGGGAGTGACCTGCTGGTTAGGCAGGGGATAGGCCCTGGCGACCGCCAGACCGGTGGGATTCAGCCGCGAAGCCGGTATTGCCGAACCTGGGAACGGCACGCGGGTGGCGGCGTTCCCGCTGCCCGTGGTCGTCCAGGGATCGTATACCTGAAGGATGGCCGTGCCCCGGCGGTTCAGGGTCTGGGAGAAGTCTCCGTTCCGTTCCCGGTCCGTGGGCACGCGCGCCTGCCGGGTCATGTTGCCCTTATCCAGATTGTTCTCGTAGGAGAAGCTGAAGAAGGTGCGGTTGCGGCCATCGTAGATGCGGGGCGCCCAGACCGGCCCGCCGATCAGGCCGCCGAACTGGTTGTAGCTCACCGGCGGCTTCGGCAGGCCCAGCCGATTGTTGCTCCACGTGTTCGCGTTGAGGGCGCTCCAGCGCTTGAAGTCGTAAACGGACCCGCGCACCTGGTTGGTTCCGCCGCGGGTAGTGATGCTGATGGCGCCGCCGTTGGACCGGCCGTAGGCCGCATCGAACATCGTGGTGTGGATCTTCATCTCCTCCACTGCGTCCAGCGGGGGAATGAACACCGCGATGCCCCCGCTCTGGGGGAGCGTGTTTGGGATGCCGTCCACCATGATCTCGTTGCGGCCGCGGGTCCCACCGCCGCCCATGATGCTGATGTTGGACTGGGCGTTGCTGGTGTATGTCCCGGTATCTCCGGTGACGCCCGCCGAGAGCATCACCCGGTTCATGGCGTTGCGGGCCAGGCTGACCGGCAGGTTCTGGATGTAGCTGCGGTCGACCACCACCCCGAGGTCGGCGTTGGACGTGTTCACCAGCGGGGCCGCGGCCGTCACGGTGATGGATTCGGTGGCCGCGCCCACCTCCAAGGCGAAGTCGAGCGTCGTGTCCGAGCCGACTGAAATGCGGATGCCGCCGCGCTCGATCTTCTTGAAGCCGGCGCGCTCGACGATGACCCGGTAGTTGCCCGGCAGCAGAAACGGGATGCGGTAGTTGCCCTGATCGTTCGATCTGGTTTCAACCGAGGCGTTGGTATCGATGTTCACTGCCGTGACCGCAACACCCGGCACCACCGCGCCGGAAGCGTCCGTGATACGGCCCAGCAGGTTTCCCCGGAACTCCTGCGCCATGGCGGCGCAGCAGAACAGTAATGCAATTGCGTACTTCATAATCGACCCCGTCGTCGATTCTAGTATGGAAATGTGTCGCTGAGTTCCGCGTCGCTCAGCTCCTTGAGGAACGAGGCGATGCGGTCCACGAAAATCTCGACCAGCTTGCGGCCCTTGTCGGCCGTGGCGCGCGTGGGATCGCCCACGCCGGTGTTGTCGCTGACATGCTTCCAGGGCCGGACGAAGGTAAGGTAGCCCGCCCTGAGGCTGCCCAGCTTGAGTTCCGCTTCCCGCGGCGGGACGGCCTTCCGCATATCGACTTTCTCGGGGAAAAGCGCCAGCGCCAGGGAGGTCTCGGCCTCCGAAGCGTGGTCGCCGCGACGTTCGATGACTTGCGCGGCTACTTCGGCGTAGACGTCGCCGGGCTGGACCAGCGCAACGAAGACCTTGGGGTGGCTGGCGGCCAGCTCGCGCAGCGCGGTCCCCAGGGTGGTCTTGTTGCCCCCATGCGTGTTCAGTATGAGAACCTTGCGCACGCCCTGTTTTTCGGCGGTATCCACCACGTCGTGAACGAACTGGATCATGGTGGCGGGGCGTATGGATTGCGCCAGCGGAATCGGGATCAGGTTGGTGTTGACCCCGTACGGCATGACCGGCAGGACGAGCACGCGCGCGCCGTTCCGGCTGGCGCGCTCGACGGCCCGGGCAGCCAGACTGCCCGCGGTGAAGGCATCGTTGCCGTAGCAGAGATGATTGGCGTGCGGCTCGGTGGAGCCGATGGGCAGAAGCAGCACCTGCGGCGCGCGCTGCTGGATCTCGGGGTGGGTGAGGTCCTCCAGCTTGACTGGGGCCGGAGCCTGCCCCGCGGCCGCCGCGCGGCCGAGCAGCAGCAAGGCCAGGGCGGATGTCAGACAAATTGGCTTCATGAGTCTCCTCAGACTCGCTCCGGCACCACATATGGCGCGCGGTAGGCCTGGGTGAGCAGCCGGTTGGCTTGCTCGTCGCCGGGGAAGGTCTCGCTGGCCGGGTCGAAGCGGACGGTCCGGCCCGTGCGGTAGGCGATGTTGGCCAAGTGGGCCAAGGCAGCGGAGAGATGGCCTTCCGCGA
>VFZS01000441.1 GCA_016871095.1 Acidobacteriota bacterium | reverse complement strand
CACGCGGCCGTCGCCGTCGAAATCACCGAAAGCAGCGCCGCGGTGCAGCCCGAGCTGCTGGAAGTCCGGGCCGGCCTGCCCGCTGGCGTCGCTGAACCTGCCGTCGCCGGTATTGAGCAGGATGAGGTTGCGCTGGCGGGAGCGGCGGCTGGAGAACAGCTCGGTGTTGTCGTTGACGTCGCCGCAGGCCACGAACAGGTCCTTGAGGCCGTCGTTGTTGAAATCGTAAATGCCGTTCGACCAGCCCGAGTGAGGCAGCGTCAGGCGGCCCAGGCCGCTGGGGTAGGTGACATCCATGAACTGGCCCTTGCCCAGATTGCGGAACAGGGGGAAGGTCTCGTTGGCCAGGGCGACAATGAAGATGTCGGGGAGGCCGTCGTTATCGAGGTCGCGGAAGTCGCCGCCCATCGAGGACACCGCGCGCCCGTCCTCATTCAAGGCGACGCCGGCGGAAAGAGCCACCTCGCGGAAGCGGCCCTGGCCCAGGTTGCGGAACAGGGAGTTGGGCGTAGTGTCGTTGGTGACCAGCACGTCGAGCAGGCCGTCCTGGTCGAAGTCTGCGAAGTTGGTGCTCATGCCCTTGCCGATGTGGGACGAGATGCCGGCGGCTTCCGAGACATCGGTGAAGGTTCCGTCACCGTTGTTGCGGTAGAGGTGGTTGGCCAGGCCCTGATAGTGCCGCGGATGGCAGTAGGTGCGGTAGCGGCGCATCGGGTCGCCGCAGTAGGGTTCCGCCGCGGGGTCCCAGATGACGTAGTTGGTGACGAACAGGTCCAGGTCACCGTCGTTATCGTAGTCGAAGAAGCCGGCGGAGATGGCCCAGGGTTTTGGCCCCTTGCGAAGCAGACCGGCGGCCTGGGTGACGTCTTCGAAAGCGCCGTCGCCGCGGTTGCGGTAGAGGATGTCGCGGTTGACGCCGGCGATGAACAAGTCCACGAAGCCGTCGTTGTCGTAGTCGCCGGTGGCCACGCCCGTGGCGAAGCCCGCCCCCTGGACGCCGGCAGCGAGAGTGACGTCGGTGAACTTCCAGTTGCCGTCGTTGCGGTAGAGGCGGTTGTAGTAGGAGGGATCGGGCTTGGTGAGCTTGGGCTGGAGGGCGCCGTTGACGAAGTAAATGTCTGGGCGGCCGTCGTTGTTGTAGTCGAAAACAGCCACGCCGGAAACCATGGTCTCGATCTGGTGCTTTTGCGGGGTGGCGGAGTTGCGCAGCACGAATTCGATGCCGGCGCGGGGGGCGAGGTCCAGGAAGGAGACGGGCGCCAAGCCGAGGAAGACCAGGGGCCGGGCCAGCCCATTGACAAGCACTCCCCAATTGTAGTTAGATTCTAGACGGCCCTCCAAGGGTGATAGTGAGCTTTAGGGAGGTATTGAATGGGTTTTGGGAAACGTGCTCTTTGTGTATTCGCGCTCGTGCTGCTGGCCGGATTGCTCCTCGGGCAGGAGTTCCGCGCCACGCTGAGCGGGCGCGTACTGGATCCCAGTGGCGCCGCGGTTCCGGGCGCCCGGATCCAGGCGGTCAACACGGCCAACAACGAAACCGCTACGGCGGCGACGGACACGTCGGGCGCCTACACGGTTCCGTTCCTTCGCCCCGGCGTGTACCGGATGAATGTCACGGCCCAGGGCTTCAAGGCCTACAACCGTGAGAACATCACCTTGCAGGTTGGCCAGATCGCCGGCATCGATGTCACCCTCGAGGTGGGAGAGGTGACCGAGTCGGTGCAGGTGACGGCCGAGGTTGCCCTGCTGGAGACGCAGACGGCCAGCCGCAGCGGCATCGTCGATACCCGGCAGGTGCTGGATTTGCCGCTGAACACGCGCAACCCGTTCATGCTCGGCGCCATGATGTCGGGCGTGACCTTCCGCGGGGCGGCCATCTGGCAGCGCCCCTTCGACAACGGGGCGATCGCCGAATGGTCGGTCAACGGGGGCCGCAACTCCAACAACGAGTTCCTGATGGATGGCGCGCCCAACAACGGGCAGGCCGGCGGCAACAACATCGCCTACGTCCCCATCGTGGATGCGGTGCAGGAATTCAGTGTTCAAACCAACTCTTACGATTCCCAGTATGGGCACACCGGCGGCGGGGTGTTCAACGTGGTGCTCAAGAGCGGCACCAGCAGCCACCACATCACGGGCTGGGAGTTCATGCGGCGCAAGTCGTGGGATGCCAACACGTTCCAGAACAACTCGATCGGCGCCGCGCGCCCCGGCCACAAGCTCGATCAGTTCGGCTTTCAGTTGGACGGCCCGGCCCAGATCCCGGGGCTGTTCAGGAAGGACGGCGCGGTGAAGCTGTTCTACCTGGGCAGCTTCGAGAGCTACCACGAGCTGTGGCCGCAGTTCCTGCGCAACTCCTTCCCCGAGCCGGAAATGCGCAACGGCGACTTCAGCAAGCTGGTCACCTCCGACGGCCGCCCCATCACCATCTACAACCCGTTCGACTACACCATGGACGCGGCTAACAACCCGACTCGCAGGCCCTTCGCGGGGAACATGATCCCTGGGAGCATGATCCACCCCGTGGCCCGGGCAGTGACCAGGTACATGCCCGCGCCGAACGCCAAGACCCCGGCGACTCGGTACTCCACGCAGAATCTGCTGCATCCGGAGTACCCTGCGAACGACGACTTCTACAACCTGATCCTCAAGTTCGACTGGAACTTCGGCGACAAACACCGGGCCTTCATCCGCCACGCCTCGAACGATCGCACCGAGGACCGCTGCACCAACGGCGTCTGCGAGGGGCCCGGCCAGGCAGGCCAGCAGCCCTTCCAGCGCATCAACGATGCCTACGTGGCCGACTGGGTCGGAACCATCACCCCCACCCTGGTGCTCAATGCGCGCCTGTCTCACAACCGTTTCATCGAGAAGGGCTTTGGGCGCGGCAACGTGGGCTTCGACCTCACCTCGCTGGGCCTGCCCGCCTCGCTGGTCAGCCAGCTCCCCGGCCCCACCTACTTCGGCCTGTGGCAATTCGCCGGCTACAGCTCGCTGGGGCGCTACCAGAGCATCAACATCACCAACAACTACGGCCTGATGGGCAACGTCACCAAGATCTGGGGCGCCCACACGGTCAAGATGGGCGTGGACATCCGCCGCATCCACTACATCACCCAGAACAGCGGCAACATCCTCAATTTCGCCGCCGCGGTCGGTTGCACGCAGCGCCTCTGGAACCAGGGTGAGGCGGACGCCGGCGACGGTTACGCCTCCTTCCTGCTGGGCAGCCCGCCCGGCTCCGTCAATTACCCGCTGTATCCGTTCTTCCGCCAGTGGTACATGGCCCCTTACATCCAGAACGACTGGAAGGCTACCCGGCGGCTGACGCTCAATCTGGGTCTGCGCTGGGACTACAACGGACCGCCGGATGAGAAGTACAACCGGCTGAACCGCGGCTTCAATCCGACCGTGGCCAGCCCGGTGGCGGCGCAGATCCCGGCGGCCATGCTGACCCAGTACCCGAGCCTGCGCAACCTGAAGGGGGGCCTGAGCTTCGCCGGAGTAGACGGCCAGCCCCGAATCGTCTCCAAGCGCGACTTCGCGAACTGGCAGCCGCGGGTGGGCGCGGCCTTCCAGATCACTTCGAAGCTGGTGATGCGCGCCGGTTATGGCCTGAACTTCCTGAACCCCAACAACAACTACCTCCAGACCGCCGGCTTCTCCACCAGCACGCCGATCCAGAATAGCTTGGACGGCGGCCGCACGCGCATCCCCAACGTCCTCGGCAACCCCTTGCCGGGCGGCATCAACGTGCCGACCGGGGCCTCGCGGGGCGCGGCCACCTTCGTGGGCCAAAACACGAGCTGGTTCAACGAGAACTTCTGGACGCCGTACGTCAAGCAGTTCTCCTTCGGCTTCCAGTATCAGCTCACCAACAGGGGCACCCTGGAGGCCTCCTACGTGGGCACCCGCACGGTGGGCGCCAATAGTGAGAAGGCCTACAACATCCCCTCGCTGGACTTCCGCAAGCAGTGCAACCTGCTGGAGGGCGGCAACCCGGCGTACTGTGACGCCGGCCTGCCGAACCCCTTCCGGGATGTGCCGGCTTTTGCCGGGACCGGCTTCTACACCTCCACGACACTGTCGCGTTATCAGTTGAACCGGCGCTTCCCGCACTTCAGTGGCGACATGACCGAACTGGGCCGCAACGACTCGAACTTCTGGTACAACTCGCTCCAGGTCAACTACAACCACCGCATGAGCCGCGGCCTCACCCTGCTGACCAATTACACGTTGTCCAAGCAGGTCGAGCGCTGGGGCTTCAATGATGCCTTCGCCAATGTTCAGCAGCAGGGCCTCTACTTCCTGGACCGCACCCACATTTTCAAGCTGACGGCGGTGTATGACCTGCCGTTTGGCAAGGGCCAGCGGTGGGGCTCGGGCGCGACCGGCGCGGTGCAGAAGCTGATCGGCGGCTGGGAGTTCAACGCCTTCTACAACGACAGCTCAGGTGAGCCCCTGGATCTGCCGGGCAACGTGATCATGCTCAAGGACCCGCGGGTCACGCCCGACTGGAAGGCCCACCAGGTGCGCTTCTGGAGTCCCTGCGTGCTGCGCCAGTACAACGACGGCTCGATCCGTCCGCAGCAGTTCAGCCTGGATCGAGGCTGCGGAACGGACTTCGCCAACTATGCCTGGCTGATGACCGCCAGCTACGCTCCTCGCGCTACCTCCTACCGTAGCGGCCAACTGCGGGCCCACTCGGCCTTTACCCTGGACTTCTCGCTGAACAAGACCACCTACATCGGGGAGCGGGCCCGGGTGCAGATCGGCATCGAGGCCTTCAACGCCTTCAACCACAACTACTTCGGGCGTGAGCGCGGCACCACCGATCCCAACAACCCCAACTTCGGCACGCTCTTTCCGAACCAGGCCTG
>VFZS01000440.1 GCA_016871095.1 Acidobacteriota bacterium | reverse complement strand
GCACTCGGGCTTCCTCCATCCCCAGGAAGTCCACCGCTACGTCGTTGGTAACAAGGAGGTTTTCCTCCCGCCGGAGCCCCGCTGCGATTTCCGCCATGCGCCTATCCTATCGCATGAGTAGGATACGCCTCCAGGCCTGTCATGTGGAATACGCCTCCCGGCCTGTCATGTAGAATACGCCTCCAGGCCTGTGCCTGGCGCCCAAAGCCACAGGCCAGAATGCCTGTTCCACCGGGAACTGGAGGGGCGCCCGCAACAACCGGCTTGCTTCGGGCATCACAAGATTGGTAGAGTAAGAATGAAGTACCTGTTCTACGCTCTTCCGGGAGTATTGAGTTGAGGCGTTTATCCAGGGCGCTAGCGGCGCTCGTCACTATACCTATTGCCATCTTCGCGGACTCCCTTCCGGAGGCCTCTCCAACCCCTGCTTCCGAGATTGTGGACCGCTACCTGAGCGCCATCCGGACCGAACAGGCGGATGTCAAGGACCTGTCCATGGAAGTGGACATCGAGGCCAGTATCCCCCGCCTGCGCCGCAGCGGCCGCATGCAGGCGCTCAAGTTCATCCCCCGCCTGGGCCAGATCATTTACCGGGTCATTCGCTTCGAGGGTGACGAAACGGTTAAGAAGGACGTCATCGCCCGCTACCTCACCGCTGAAAAGGAGGCCCGCAACAAGCTGGCCGGCTCGCTGTCCATCAGCCCGGAGAACTACCGCTTCAAGTACAAAGGCACGGCCGACTGGCTGGGACAGACCGCCTACGTCTTTCAGGTGACTCCCAAGCAGAAGCGGCTGGGTCTGTTTCGCGGCGAACTGTGGATCGACTCAGAGACCTACCTGCCGCTGCGCGAGTGGGGCGAGCTGGTCAGGAACCCCTCCGTATTCCTCAAGAACGTCTACTTCGTCCGGGACTACCACATCTGGGAAGGCCGCTCCGTTCCCCGACGGATCATCAGTGACGTCACCACCCGGCTGGTGGGCAAGGCTCAGCTCACTATCTGGTTCAATAACTACGCCTTGGGCGAGTTCGCCCGGGCGCCGGTGGCCGCAGACGGCCAGGCGCAGGTCCGCCTGGTCAACGGCAGCTACAGCCGCTAGTTCCCCTTTCAAGCCCCGCCCGGATCCCGCGCTGTCTGCTTCCTTGTAAACCGGCTCCGCCGTGCCGTAAGCTCATAGGAGTCCCATGCGGACGCTGCTGCTCAACCCGCCCTCCTTCGAGAAGTTCGACGGAGGCGCCAGTTCCCGCTGGCCGGCCACGCGGGAGATCGAGTCCTACTGGTATCCGGTCTGGCTGGGCTACCCGGCGGGCATGATCCCGGACAGCAGGGTGGTGGATGCTCCTCCGCACGGAATCTCCATCCCCGATGCGGTGGCCATGGCGGCGGACTACGAGCTTCTGGTGCTGTTCACTTCCACGCCCGGCCTCGACGTGGACCTGCGCATCGCCGCGCAAATGAAGGACCTGTATCCACGGCTCAAGATCGCTTTCGTCGGCCCCCCCGCTACCATCGAGCCGGAGAGGATCCTGGGCGCTGGCCAGGCCGTGGACTTCGTGGTGCGCCGCGAGTTCGATTACCAGATAGCGGACTTCGCCCGCGGCAAGCCGCTCGATCAACTGCCCGGCGTCAGCTTCCGCAACAACGGCGAGTTCATCCACAACCGCGACGCCGCCTTCATTGAGAATCTGGACGCCTTGCCCTGGGTCACGCCCATCTACCGCCGCGATCTGGACATCTCCCGCTACAGCGTCCCCTTCTTGCTCCACCCCTTCATCGCCTTCTACACCTCGCGGGGCTGCCCCGCCGTGTGCACCTACTGCCTGTGGCCCCAGACCCACTCCGGCCACCGCTGGCGCCTGCGCTCGGCCGGCGACGTGGCCGCGGAGGTGCGCTACGCCCGGGACGCCTTCCCCGGCCTCAAGGAGATCTTCTTCGACGACGACACCTTCAACTACCAGAAGGCCCGCACCCTCGAGCTGTGCGGCGCGCTGAAACCGCTCGGCTTCACCTGGTCCTGCACCTCGCGCGTGACCACCGACTACGAGACGCTCCGGGCCATGAAGGAGGCCGGCGGCCGCCTGCTCATCGTGGGTTACGAATCCGGCGATCCCCGGATCCTCAAGAACATCAAGAAGGGCGCCACCGTGGACATGGCCGAGCGCTTCACCCGCGACTGCCGCAGGCTGGGCTTGCAGGTGCACGCCGACTACATTGTGGGCCTCCCCGGCGAGACTCCGGAGAGCCTGCGCCGCACCATCGAATTCGCCAAGCGGCTGGACTGCACCACCATACAGGTCTCCATCGCCCACCCCTATCCGGGGACCGAGTTCCACGACTACGCCGTCCGCAACGGCCTGCTGAGCACGGACTCCATGACCGACGAGGGCGGCCACCAGTTGCCCACCGTGGTCTACCCCGGCCTGGGCCGGGCCGAGCTGCTGGACTGGGTCGAGCGCTTCTACGGCGAATACTACTTCCGCCCCCGCGTGATCTGGCGGATCGCGCGCCAGGCGTTATGGGACGGCGCCGAGCGGCGCCGCCTGATGAAGGAGGCCCGCGAGTACCTGCGGCTGCGCGCCCAGCGCAAGCGGTTTGTCCGCAGCCACAAGCAGGCCGCGCCCGCGCAATGAGCCGCCTCGGCCCCAAGACCTGGGTGGTGACAGCCGTGGTGGTGCTGGCCAACACTCTGGGCAACGCCTGCCTGAGCTGGGGCATGAAGCAGCGTCGCGCGCCGCTGGCTTGGGCGCCGCTGGATCTCCTCGCAGCGGTCCTCAGCCCCTGGGTTATCCTGGGGATCACGCTGCTGGTCTTGTGGCTGGTCGGCCGCCTGGCCCTGCTGAGCTGGGCCGACCTGAGCTTCGTGGTTCCCGTGACCGCGGTGGGCTACGCCCTGGCGGCGGTGGCGGGGCATTTCCTGCTGGGCGAGCAGGTGTCCCCGCCGCGCTGGGCCGGCGCCCTGCTGATCGCCGCCGGAACCGCGCTGGTGGGGACCACCTCGGTCCGGACGACTCCGGGGGGCCGCCCATGAAGTGGGTATTGGTGGCCGTCATCGTGACTGCCACCACCTTGAGCGACGCCCTGCTGAGCCGGCGCATGAAGGTCCACGGCGAGATCCGCGACTTCCGGCCCGGCCCGCTGGGCCGCGCGCTGGCTGCCGCAGCGCGCCACTGGCACGTGCCGGCCGCCGTCGTGCTGATGGCCGTTTCGTTCTTTGCCTTTCTGTCCCTGCTTTCGATGGCCGACCTGAGCTTCGCCGTCCCCGCTACCGCTTCCATCTTCGCGGTCGAGACCCTGGTGGCGCGTTTGGTCTTGGGGGAGCGGGTCAGCGCGCGGCGCTGGCTGGGGACGGCGCTGGTGACCTGCGGCGTGGTGCTGATAGCCCTGTGACCTACCTGTTGCTGGCGATGGCGGCGGTCGCGTTCGCCTATCAGGCGATCGCGCTGGCGGCCGCGCTGCGCCACCTGCGGAGGCGCGACAACCCGTCGGGTCACGCGCCGCCGGTGTCGGTCCTCAAGCCGGTGCACGGCTTGGATCCGCACTTCTACGACTGCATTCGCTCACACGCCGCGCAGGACTACCCCGAATTCGAGGTTCTTTTCGGAGTCAGCGACCCGGCCGATCCCGCCATCCCCGAGATCCAGCGCCTGGCGGAGGCCTTCCCCGACCGGCGCATCCGCCTGTCCTTCGTCTCCACGCGCGCCCCGAACGCCAAGGTGGGCGTGCTGGCGGACTTGGCGGCCGCGGCCCGCTACCCCCTGCTGGTGATTAACGACAGCGACATCCGGGTGCCGCCGGACTACTTGCGGTGCGTGGCGGCCCCGCTCGCCGATCCCCGCATCGGCGTGGTCACCTGCCTCTACCGCGCCCGGGCCGAGGGCTGGCCGGGCCGCCTGGAAGCGGTGGGCATCGCCACCGACTTCGCCCCCGGCGTGCTGGTGGCCCCGCTGGTGGGCGTCTCCGAGTTCGGCCTGGGCGCCACCCTGGCCTGCCGCGCCTCCGACCTCGAGCGCGCCGGGGGCTTCGCCGCCATCGCCGATTTCCTGGCCGATGACTACCAGTTCAGCCGCCACATCCGCGAGCTGGGCTTGAAGGTGTTCCTCTCCAGGCTGGTGGTCGAGACCTGGCTGGGGGACCGCACCTGGGCCGAGGCCTGGCGGCATCAACTGCGCTGGGCGCGCACCATTCGCGTCTCCCGCGGGGGAGGCTATGCCGGCCTCTTTGTAACGCACGCCACCCTCTGGTCGCTGGCCTTATGGGCCGCGGGGCTGGGCTGGCCGGCCGCGGCGCTCTTCACTATGCGTATGGCATCGGCCCTGATCGCGGCCGCGGCCTTGCGGGACCCTGACACGCTCCGCGACTTCTTCTTGATCCCCCTGCGCGACCTCTGGGGCACGGCGCTGTGGATCGGCGGGCTGTTCGGCTCCGAGGTCGAGTGGCGCGGCTTGCGCCTGCGCCTGGACCGCCACGGCCGCATCGTCAGCGTGCGGCCAACTTGACAGTGGCTCCACCGGCCCGCTAGAGTGGTTCTCAGAACCTGCCTTTGCGCCTGTAGCTCAGTTGGATAGAGCGTCTGGCTACGAACCAGAAGGTCGGGAGTTCGAATCTCTCCAGGCGCACCAGCTAAGCCCTTAAGAATCAGTTCACTACGGGCGAAGCCGTGAAGTCTTGCACTCCCGCGCTTTCGACGGTATGCCCAATAGTATGCCCACCCTGTGCACTTCGGGCCTTCTCCATGGCCTCCCGGATGGTCCCCGCCTGAGGGTGCACGTAGCGCCGGGTGATTGCCATGTCCCGGTGGCCGGCCAGGTGCGCCAGCGTCCAGGGGTCCATGTGCGGCGCCCAGCGCGTCAGGCAGGTGTGGCGCATGGTGTACAGCGGGAACCGCTCGACCT
>VFZS01000439.1 GCA_016871095.1 Acidobacteriota bacterium | reverse complement strand
GCGCACCTTCATGAACCGCGCGGCCTCGGTACGCACCTCCTCGACCTGGTGGAACAGCTCGAGCGCCTTGGGATCGCGCGCGGCGAGCGCCTTCTCGAAGTTGCCCCGGAAGCCCAGATGCTTGCCGTATAGCATCTGCGGGTTCACGTAGCTCCACACCTCGGAAAGACCGGGCACGCTGCGCGCCTTGCGCTCCAAGTACGGCGCCGGCGGGATGGGGATGTCTGTCCGGACCCTCGAGCTGCGCGCCTCTGAGACCGCCGCCACAGCGGGCCCGGAGGTCTCCGCAGTAGCGGCGCCCGGGGCGTGCGCCGCCAGCACGGCCTCCCGAGTGGCCGCATCCATCAGCCCGTTGAGCTCCCGCAGCCCGCTCATGGCGTCGTTGCAGTAGACCACCGCCATGCCGTAGGCCGGGGCGATCCGGGTGCGCGTGAAGCGGTCCGAGAGCGCCGCGCCGCCCACCAGCAGCGGCAGCCGTATTCCCGCTGCGCGCAAGTCCGCCGCCGTCGCCACCATCTGCTGCGCGCTCTTGACCAGCAGCCCGGAAAGCCCGATGGCGTCAGGCGCGTGCTCCTGCGCCGCGCGGATCAGCTCCTCGGGAGGCACCTTGGTGCCCAGGTTGATCACCTGGTAGCCGTTGTTGCTGAGAATGATGTCCACCAGGTTCTTGCCGATGTCGTGCACGTCACCCTTCACGGTGGCCAGCAGGAACCTGCCGCGCACCGCCATCTCGCGGCGCTCCATGAACCGCTCAAGCTGGCTGACGGCGGCCTTCATGACTTCGGCCGACTGGAGCACTTCGGCCACGATCAGCTCGTTGGCGGCGAACAGCCTTCCGACTTCGTTCATGCCCGCCATCAACGGCCCGTTGATGATCTCCAGCGGAGCGGCGCCCCGCTCCAGCATCGCATCCAGACTCTCCGCCAGCCCGTCCCGCGTGCCCTCGACGATGCACCGCCCCAGACGCTCCTCGTCCGGCAACTCCGCCGCCGGCGGCTTCTGCTCCCTGGTCCGCCCGCGGTAGTACTCGCTCACCGCCGCGATGTGGTGGTGGTGGATGGCCGCGCGATCTTCCAGTCCCTCCACCGGCGCGTTGAACAGCAGGTTCTCCGCCAACCTCCGCTCACCGGCGGGAATCGCAGCGAACCGTTCGAGCTTCTCCGCGTTGACGATGGCCAGGTCCAGTCCCGCCCTAGTGGCGTGATACAGCATCACCGAGTTGATCACCTCCCGCGCCGCCAGCGGCAGTCCGAAGGAGACGTTCGAGACGCCCAGGATGGTCTTGACGTGCGGCAGTTCCCGCTTGATGAGCCGTATGGCCTCGATGGTCTCGACCGCCCCGCCGATGTAGTTCTCGTCGCCGGTCGCGCAGGGGAACACCAGCGCGTCCATGATGAGGTCCTCCGGCGGCACCCCATACCTGCCGGTAAGCAGATCGCAGGCGCGCCGCGCCACCGCCAGCTTGTGCTCGCGCGTAAAGGCCTGGGCGCGCTCGTCTATGCAGCCCACAACGAGCGCCGCGCCGTAGGCCCGCGCCAGCGGGCAGACGCGCGCGAGCTTCTCCTCGCCGTCCTCCAGGTTGATCGAGTTGATGATGCTCTTACCCTGGCAGTAAGTGAGCGCCGTCTCGATGGCCCGCGGATCGGTCGAGTCGATCATCAGCGGCGCCTTGATCTTGCGGATGAGGCGCTCGTAGAAGGGCGGGATGTCGCCCGCCTCGTCGCGGTCGCTGGAAGCCAGGCACACGTCGATGATGTGCGCGCCGCCGCGCACTTGCCGCCGCGCCACCTCGGCGGCCTCCTCCCAGCGGCCCTCCGCCACCAGGCCGCGAAATTGGCGCGATCCCACCACGTTGGTGCGCTCACCCACCAGCAGCGGCCGGTTGCTCTCCTCGGCCTCGACCAGCTCGATGCCGGAGTAGAAGGCCCGCCCTGACGCCGGCCTCACCGCACGCGGCCGCTTGCCCTCGACCATCCGCGCAATGGCCCGTATGTGGGCCGGCGTGGTCCCGCAACAGCCGCCCACGATGTTCAGCCAGCCCAGATCGGCGAACCGCTCCAATTGCCGGGCGAGCGATTCGGGCGTCTCCAGGTACCGCCCCTCCTCGTCGGGCAGCCCGGCGTTGGGGAAGCAGATGATGCGCGTGGCCGCCAGCTCGTCGAGCGTGCGCAGGTGGTCGGTCATGAACTCAGGCCCGGTGGCGCAGTTCAACCCCACCGCTACGGGGCGCGCGTGCGCCACCGACACGTAGAAGGCGTCGATGGCCTGCCCGGCCAGCGTGGTCCCCATGGCCTCGATGGTTCCGGAGATGGTCACCGGGATTTCGGCGCCCAGTTCCTCGCACGCCTGCCGGATAGCCAGCAGCGCGGCTTTCACGTTGCGCGTGTCCTGGCAGGTCTCCACCAGCAGCACATCCGCGCCGCCCTCGACGAGCCCTCGCGCCTGCTCGCAGTACGCGGCGCGCAGCTCCTCGAAGGTCACCCCGCCGGTCACCGTGATCGCGCGCGTGGTCGGTCCCATCGAGCCGCCCACGAAGCGCGGCTTGGCCTGCGTCGAGAACTCCTCCGCGGCCTGCCGCGCCAGCCGCGCGGCCAGGCGGTTGAGTTCCCTGGCATCCGCGCTCAAACCGTACTCGGCCAGCACGATGGGCGTGCCACCGAAGGTGTCCGTCTCGATGATGTCCGCGCCCGCCTCCAGGTAGGCGCGGTGCACTCCCAGCACCACGTCCGGCCGCGTGCGCACAAGCTGTTCGTTGCAGCCCTCGAACTGCGCCCCGCCGAAGTCCGCCGCCGTGAGCTGCGCCTGCTGAAGCAGCGATCCCATCGCTCCATCCAGGCACAGAATGCGGCTCTCGAGTGCGTCCAGAAAAGCGCGGCGCCGTGTTTCGCGGTCGTCCATGGGGGTATTTTCCAGTGTAACCTGCTACACTGAAGCCATGACCATCGAGGAACTCCATAGGGAGTACTCCGCGCTCCGCCAGCAAGCTGAAGCTGTGCGGGGCTATCTTTGACGCCCCCACCAAAAAATCTCAGTTGGCCAAGATTGAGGAGCGCGCCGTCGCGCCCGATTTTTGGAGTCAGCCCGAGAAGAGCCAGAAACTGCTCCAGGAGCGCAAGCGCCTCGAGGACACATTGGTCGAGGACGCCTACATCGTCTCCCTGCTCTCCGACCTGGACACCCTGTTCGAGCTGGCCGGCGAGGGCGAGGACGTGGCGGGCGAGCTGTCGCTGGACCTGAAACGCCTGGCCGAACGCCTGGAGAAGCTGGAGACCGAGATGCTGCTGTCCGGCGAGAACGACGCCCGCAGCGCCATCGTGACCATTCATCCCGGCGCGGGCGGCACCGAGAGCCAGGACTGGGCCGAGATGCTGTTGCGCATGTATTTGCGCTGGGCCGAGCGGGAGGGCTTCACCACCGTGGTCACAGACCGGCTGGAGGGCGAGGGCGCCGGCATCAAGTCCGTCACCTTTGAGATCAACGGCCGCAACGCTTACGGGCTGATGCGCTCCGAAGTGGGCGTGCACCGGCTGGTGCGCATCTCCCCCTTCGACGCCAACGCGCGCCGGCACACGTCCTTCGCCTCGATCTTCGTCTGCCCCCAGATCGACGACGAAGTCAAGATCGACATACGTCCCGACGACCTGCGCGTGGACACCTTCCGCGCCGGCGGCCGCGGCGGCCAGCACGTCAACCGCACCGATTCGGCCGTGCGCATGGTGCACCTGCCCACCGGCATCGTGGTGCAGTGCCAGAACGAGCGATCCCAGCACAAGAACCGCGACATGGCCCTCAAGCAGCTCCGCGCGCGGCTCTACGAGCACGAGATGGATAAGCGCCGCGAGGAGGAGCGCAAAATCGAGGCCTCGAAGGCCGACATCAACTTCGGCAGCCAGATCCGCAGCTACGTGCTGGCGCCTTACCGCCTGGTGAAGGACCACCGCACCAAGCTCGGCATCGGCGACGTGGACCGCGTGCTGGACGGCGACCTGGAGCCGCTCATGCGCGCCTGGCTGGTATTCAAGCGAACCGGCAAGACGGCGGGTGATGGCAAGGAAGATCTCCCCGAGTGAGGAGGCGCTGGAGCACGCCGCCGCCCTTCTGCGCGCCGGCAAGCTGGTGGCCTTTCCCACCGAGACAGTGTACGGCCTGGGCGCCAACGCTCTGGATGCCGCCGCGGTCGAAGCCATCTACCCGGCCAAGGGCCGGCCGCGGGTCAGTCCCATCATCGTTCACGTAGCTTCCTACGAGATGGCGCAGGGTTTGGTGACGGGCTGGCCTCCCGAGGCGGAGACGCTGGCGCGCCGCTTCTGGCCCGGCCCACTGACCCTGGTGCTGCCCAAGGCGCCCGTTGTGCCGGACATCGTGACAGCCGGCCTTCCCACTGTGGGCGTTCGCATGCCGGCCCATCCGGTGGCCCTCGAATTGATCCGCCGCGCCGGAGTTCCAGTCGCGGCGCCCAGCGCCAATCGTTTCACCCGCCTGTCACCCACGCGCGCCGAGCATGTCGAGCAGGCGTTTGGCGAAGAGGTCGCGCTCATCCTGGACGGCGGTCCCACCCAGGTGGGCATCGAGTCCTCGGTGCTGGCTCTCACCGGCGGCACACCCCGTTTGCTGCGCCCCGGCATGGTCTCGCGGGAGGACATCGAAGCCCTGATCGGCCCGGTCGAAGTCACCGGCCGTATCGAGAACGGCGCGCACCCCTCGCCCGGGCTGCACCGCCGCCACTACAGCCCCGCCACGCCGCTCGTACTGGTGAGCGACGGCGTGCTGCCCGCTACCGGCCGCGGCGCTTACTTGTGGATTCACCACCCAGCCCCGGCCGCGCATTCCATACGGATGCCCGCCGACCCCGGCCGCTACGCCGCTGCGCTCTACGACACTCTGCACCAGCTCGATGTCCAGGGCTTCGATTGGAT
>VFZS01000438.1 GCA_016871095.1 Acidobacteriota bacterium | reverse complement strand
AACTTGTTGCCCAACGCGGCTGGGTGCCGCACCGGATCTACAGCGACCGGGCCAGCGGGGCCAAGGAAAGGCGCCCCGGCCTGGATTCGTTGATGGCCGATGCCAGGCGCGGGCGTCGGCACGGTACGTCGGTCCTCACCGGCGCGCCACAGGCTTGCCCAAACCCCGTGGCGGAGGCGTTGTGAGCCGCGCTGGAAACAAACAGCCTTCGCCTGCTCCCGATCCCCCGCCAGAAGGAGTAGGTATTGGCAAGCTAGAGGTCCGCGATCCGCGCTTCGCTGAACTGGATCGCCTTATCGCCCACCAGGAAGCCGCCGCTACCACGGCCCTCCCTCTGCCCGACCAACGCCACAGCGCGCCCAGCAGAGGCGAGGGCGGGCATCCTGCGGGGCGCTCAGACTCCGCAGCCGCCCGTCTGCCCGAGGCCTTGCGCGGTGAGGTCATCGAGTACGCCCGTCTGCTCGCCCGCCGCCATCGCGCGGTCTTCGAGGCTGACCCCAAGCTGCGCGACCGCGCCACGCGGCTGTTCCGCCGCGAGCTCCCGCCGAAGTCCAGGCGGCCCGGTCGCCCCCAGCAGCCGAGCGTCACCGCCGCGATCCGGCTGCGCAAGCAGTTCCACCAGCAGTTCCCTGATCAGTCTCCGCAAGAGGGGTGGGAGCGCATTGCCCAGGCGGCCATCCCTGGCTACGGGGACTTGCCACCCTACCGCCAGTCGCAGGAGCGCGCCAGGTTGCGCCAGCGCGTGAAAGCCTGTGAGCGCCAGCGGCGACGCCGGCGGCGGGCGGAAAAATCCCGGCAGGATTGAAGCCCCCGCGAACAATTCCTACGCCTGGTTGTTTGCCCCGCCCCGGCCTCATCATCAGAGCGTGAAGCGGCTCACGCGACGGCAGATCCAGGCGCGCAGGGAAAAGGCGGCGCGGTTCACTGAAACCGTTCTCGACGATCCAGAGCGCGCTCAGGAGATCCGGGATGAGTCGCTTGAGAGCTGCGCCGAGAGGCGGAAGTTCAAGATCGAGAATGCATCGAGGAGAGCAACAATGGCTCAAACAGCAAGTCCCACGAAAGCGGAACTCACAGGTACGCTCGACGAATTGACAGAACTGCTGGAGGAGGCGCTGGACCCGGAGCTAACCCGGGAAGAACTGGTCGACAAGGTCAAAGAGGCCGCCGACCTCGCTTCGGGAGAGGCCGAGGAGCCAGAGGAGGAAGACGAAGACGAGGGGGAAGAAGACTAACGCCGGCCTGCGGCTCCCGCTGGCGCAAGCCACCCCACCAGATCACCGACCGGGCCGCCCGCTACCGGGCCCAGCAGTGTGTCCCGCCGGGCCCCAGGCGGTGTGAACTGTGCGGCTCGACCCGGTTCTTGGTGGTAGACCACCGCGACCGCGAGGAGAAGCACAACCACCCCTCTAATCTGCGGTGGCTGTGCAAGGCCCATAACACCCGCCTGGGAGCGGCCATGGCAGGCGAGGGCCGGGGGCGCCGGACCCGCCAGTACAACCCCGGCGCCCGCACCCTGGCCGAATACGTCCAGGCCGTCACCCAGCATCGGCGGGGCGCGCATGACGAAGCCGGGCGGATCATCCACCAGACCCCCAAGGAAAAGCGGCGGGAGTTCGCCGCTGAGATCTGGCGCCGGCGCAGGCGGCGGGGCACCGACCGATGGACGCGAGCCCCCTTCTGAGGTTGTATGCTGCCCCGACGAATTGAAGCCGCAGATTTGAGCTGGCCCGCTTTCTTGCGGGCCTGCGAGTTGATGGTCGAGATCCGGGCCAGGGAGCCGGGCCTGTCCCACTGGCGCCTATGCACCAAGGCCCTGTGGCAGGCGTATCGGGAAGTTGATGCCCCCGCGGCTGGCGCGGGCGTTGACCAGGCCCGCAAGCGCGTCCCGGCCCAGGCGGCCTGAGCTATGAACCTCGGCGCTGTCCATCCCGGCCCGGGCCAGCTTCCCCTGCCACCCCCGCCCGATAGCCTGCCCGACTGGCTGCACGGCGAAGCAGGAGCGCGCCGCGTGCTGCTCATCATCATCGCGGCGGGAGTTGCCGTTCTCCTGGTGGATGAGATCCTGCGCCGCCGGCGGCGGTGATCGAGGCGACACCCGGATCCAGGCAGCATGACCGATGGTCGAGACCATTGACCTGCACCCCGTGATTGAGCACGGGCGCGTGGTGTATACGGTCTGCACACGTCAGCTTGGACGTTGCCGTTCCGTGGTCCCCGGCCTGCTGGTCTGGGCGGCGTTGGCGGTGGTGCTGGTCGTGTGGGAGAGGTTCCCGCCTTCGGTCTCAGAATAGGTGCTGCCCGCTGGACTCTGTCTTGTGGTCTGGACCGGATGTCCTCGATGTGGGCTTTCGGCATTCCACTCGTTGCCCTCTCCCTCGGAGCCGGCTAACCACAAAGTTGAGCAGCGAGGGCCGCGCCGCCTCGCCATCGCGGACCTCGTCTGCTCCAACTGGTTGTTATGCGGCACGGTGCGTCCTCCGGCGGCGGTGACCTGGCGCTCCGCGCAGGGCTCGTCCTAGCCCTACTTTCGCAATTCTGAGGCCATAGGGCAAGAGGCCAAACGTCCTGCACCTGGGGAAACGCACTTTTCTCTTGCCAATCAGATCGGAGTGTGGCTAGATGAAAGAATGAATATATTCGAACGCAGCGTCGGCGGTCGCCGCTATCGCATCGCGTCCCAATCGCTGTGGGATCCGCTCTTGCAGCGTCCCTTCGCCCGCCAGGCTGTCTTAGGCCCGGCCGACCCGCCGCCAGTGGCCGACCTGGCACTGGCCCGGACGGTCGGGACCCGACGGGTCGGGGACGTGGGGGCGCTGCTGTGGGTGGCCGGGCAACTGGATTTGATCAAGCGCATCGATGAAGCCTGTGGCGTCCCGGCGCCGACCGGTGGTCCGACCATCGGCGAGATGGTGCTGGCCGTCGCCGTCCAGCGCGCCTGCGCGCCGGCGGCCAAATGCCACTTGGCGGCGTTCTTGGAAGCGTGTGGGCCGCGGCTGTCTTGCCTGCCAGCTTCGGCCTTCACCGGGCAAGCCTTTCACCGGCTGGCCGGGCAGGTCACCGCCGAGCGCCTGGAGAGCGCGCAGATCGCCATCGCCCGCGCCACCGTCCAGCACTTCGAGTTGTCAACCGATGTGCTGGCGTTCGACACGACCAATTTCGACACCCACATCGCCACCACCACCCCGGGGGAACTGGCGCGGCGCGGTAAGGCCAAGAGCAAGCGTAGCGATCTGCGCGTGGTCGGACTGGCGGTGCTGGTCAGCGAGACGGGTCACGTGCCGCTGCTGCAGCGCACCTGCCCGGGCAACGGATCGGACCAGTCGGTGCTGGGCGACTGCCTGCAAGCGCTGGGCCGACTGCACGAGGCGTTGGACGCGGGAGCGGCGCGCGGTCGCCCGGCGATTCGCACGCTGGTGCGCGACGGCGGCCCCTGGAGTGAACAACTGGAACTGGACCTGGATGTGGAAGGCTACGCCACGCTGATCTCGCTGCCGATGAGCCACAAAGCCTCGCAGGTGGCGCTGGAATATGCGGCCAAGCGCGGTGTGATGAGACGTCTGGGAGGAAAACTGGGAGACGTACGGGCGGCGCGGTTGCGGACCCCGGTGGGCGAGTTGGACCGTACCCTGGTGGTGGTGGAAAGCGAGGAACTGCTGCGCGGCCAGAAGCGGGGCATCGCGGTGGCGCTCGGCAAAGCCAAGGAAGAACTGCGCAAACTGCAGCGGGTGGCGGCGCGGGGCCGGATCACGCGCGGGAGGCTGGAGCAGCGGCTCAGCCAAGCGCTGCGCCGCGAGCACCTGGCCGAATTCGTGGTCACCGAGGTGAGCGGGAACGGCAAGCGACTCGCGCTGGACTGGCATGTCGATGCGGCCCGCCGGCGCAGACTGGAACGCACCCGGCTGGGCCGGCGCGTGTTGTGTACCGACCGGCACATCTGGAGCACGGGCCGCATCGTGTACGCGTTCCGGGGCCAGTGGAACGTGGAGGAAGTATTCCGGCGGGCCAAGAAGGGAGGGATCGTGCCGTGGGGGCCTTCGCTTCAATGGGCGGACGATTCGTTGCGGCTGCACACTTTTGCCGCCGTGATCGGCCTGACGTTGGTTAGCCTGGCACGCTTGGCGCTGGGCACTCGCCAGTCGGCGCGGAGCATGATGAAGAGCTTGGCGGACATCAGAGCCACGCTGGTACGGGTGCGCGCCCAGGAGCGCGGTCGCCGGCCTACGGTACTGCTGGCACCAGACCTCAGTGCCGAGCAGCGCAAAGCGGCGAAGCTGTTCGAGCTGGAGCGCTGGCTGCCGGCACTTCTTTCATCTATGCACCTGGGCGCATCCCGTGCAAGCACCACACCTGCCGCGTGAGCGAAACGCCTCCGATTTTGCGAAAGTAGGGCTAGGGCGGCCGCGCGTTTTCCAGCAGGGAGTACTGCTGGCGCTCGATCTGGCGGAGCCGGTCCCGCAATTTGCCGCGGACCGGCTCGGCCACGTCCAGCAGAATGCGGCCGTATTCAGCCAGCGTGAGCAGACAAAACCGCTGGCGATAGTACACCGCCACCACTTCCAGGGTCGGCGACAGCAGTTGCCAGGTGCGCTCCCAAACGCCCCGATTCAACTCCTGGCGCCGGCGCAAGACCAAGTGGGCCTGGACCAGAGTGCAAGCGAGAAGAACGAAAAGCACCTGATTGACGACCAGGGAGAAAGCGCAGGAGTGCATCCCGGTCAGATCCCAGAAGCACTTGTACTGGCGGTGCCGCTCTTCGATGGCCGGACGCAGATCGTACAGGCAACGGATCTCGGCGGCCGTCCGGCGCGCTGAGGTGCTCACCAGCACCCAGTCCCGCACCTGGCCGTGCTGGTCTTGCTCGCGATTCACCACCGCCGTCAGCGGCACCGGGCACTGGCTCCAACTCAGCAGTCCGGAGCCCAGGCCCAGCCAGGTG
>VFZS01000437.1 GCA_016871095.1 Acidobacteriota bacterium | reverse complement strand
GCTTGACTCGATCATCTCCCGCGCCAGCTCGCGCACGGTGAGGGTCACCGGTCCCGCCTTCACCCGGTGCTGGAGCCGCCCGCTGCCGCCCACCAGGTCTTTCTCCGTCAAGGTGAGCTTCTCGTCAAGCTGAATCTGCCCCGCACGCGCGGCGCGAAAGACGTCGATCAGAATGGGTATCCTGATGGAGCTGGCCTGAGCGAAAGTGACCTCGCCGCGATGAGCGATGACGCGACCGGTGGTGAGGTCGATCGCCGCCACACCCAGCACGCCGCTGGTGGCCTCCTCGACGGCCTGTATGCGCCCGACCAGCCGCCGCTCGAGCAGTTCCACCAGACCGGGGACAGCCCGCGTGTTTCCCTGCGGAGGGCTCAACTCAGGTGGCGGCGCGCCGAAACCAGGAAACATGCGGGCTGTCCCCGCAATGAGCAGCAGAGTCAGGGCCCGCATCGGCCCTACTTCCACTCCGCCACGAAGATGTTGAATTCGCGGGGGGAGGCGGCTTTCCAGTCAGAGGTGAAGGCCAGCTTCTTGCCATCGGGGGAGAACTCGGGGAAGGAGGTGAACCCGCCGAAGTGGGTCACCCGCTCCAGGCCGGTGCCGTCCAGGTTGATCAGGTACAGCTCGAAACTGCGCGTGTCGCAGGCGTGCTGGTTGGAGGCGAACAGGATCTTCTTGCCGTCCGGGGTGAAGGTGGGGGCGAAGCTGGCGCAGTTGGAGCTGCCCACCTGGCGGAGGTTGCGCCCGTCGGCGTCGGCGGTGAACAGCTCCATCTTCATGGGCCAGAACAGGTCCTTGGCGAGCAGCTCTTTGTACTTGGCGATGTCTTCGGGCGTGGTCTGGTGCTTGGCGCGCCAGACGATCTTCTTGCCGTCGCGCGAGAGCACGGCGCCGCCATCGTAGCCCACGGACCGCGTGATCTGGCGCTTGCCCGAGCCATCCGGGTTCATGATCCAGATCTCGGGATCGCCGCTGGCCATGGAGGTGTAGATGATGCGGCCGGTCTTGAAGTTGACGGTGGCTTCGGCGTCGTAGCCGGGCGTGTCGGTGAGCTTCTTGATGATCTTGCCGTCGTCGGTGGCCAGGTAGTTGTCGAAGGTGGAGTGCAGCACCCAGACGTAGCCCTTGCTGCGGTCCGGCGGCGGCGGGCAGGCGGGATCGGCCTCATGGGTCGAGGCGTAGACGATGTGCTTGCCGTCCTTGAGGAAATAGGCGCAGGTGGTGCGGCCCTTGCCGGTGGAGACCATGCGCGCATCGCCGCCGTCGGCGTTCATGATGAAGATCTGGTCGCACTGCAAGCCGTCGCGGGTGGACTGAAAAATCAGGCGGCGCCCGTCCGGCGACCAGTAAGACTCGGCGTTCTGCCCGCCGAAGGTGAGCTGGCGGATCTCACCCAAGTGCGCGGAAGTCTGCGCCAGCAGCGTGGAAGCCGCCAGGGCCAGGAGAGCGGTTTGGACCCCCATGAGATCCATTGTATTATTTAGCGAGCGGATCCGATCTTGACGAGGCAGGTAGTTGGGTTGGGCGCGATCGTCTGCGCGTGGTTTTCCGCCGCGTGGGCCGATGTCCGCCTGGTGGGCCGCGTGACGGACGAGAACAATGTCCCGGTGCCCGGTGCCCAGGTAACGCTGACCGCGCCCGGCCAGCCGCTGCGCCTCCAGGCCGTTACCGACCTGTCCGGCAGGTTCGGCTTCCGGTTGCCCGCCCTGGGCGACTACCTGCTCGCCGCCGAGTGCGAGAACTACTTCCGGCTGAAGGAGCATCAGGTGCGGCTCGTCGAGGACGGCGAGGAAGTGACCCTGGTGCTGAACCCCGTGCGCGAGGTGTTCGAGCGCATCGACGTCTCCCACTCGGCCCCGCTGTTGGATTTCGACCGCACCACCCAGGAGCGCCGCCTCTCGGGCACGCGCCTGGTGGACATCCCGTATCCGCGCACCGCCAGCCTGCGCAACGCCCTGCGGGCGGTACCCGGCATCGTCCAGGATTCCCGCGGCGGCCTGCACCTGAATGGGGCCACCGAGGAGCAGGTCCTATATACCCTCGACGGCTTCCAGATCAACGACCCCCTTACCGGCCGCTTCGAGAGCCGGCTCAGCGTGGAGAGCGTGCGCGGGGTCGAGGTCTCCACCGGCAACCTCTCCGCCGAATACGGCAAAGGCTCCGCCGGCGCCCTGGCGGTGAAGACTTCGGCCGGCGACGACACCTGGCGCTATTCCGCCACCAACTTCCTGCCCGGCTTCGAGCATCGCAAGGAACTGTACATCGGCGGCTGGACGCCGCGCTTCAACTTCTCCGGCCCCATACGCCGGGGCCGCGCCTGGTTCGCTTACGGCACCGATGTGCACTACGATCAGCTCATCGTGGAAGACCTCCCCAAGGGGGAGAACCGCACCCGGACCTGGCGTCTGAATAACCTGCTGCGCAACCAGATCAACCTCTCGCCCTCGCACATCCTCTACACCGGCGTGCTGACCAACGCGTGGACCGCCCCGCGCAACGGGCTGAGCTTCCTGGATCCGCTGGAGACCACGGTGGACCGCCGCAACCGCCAGTGGTTCTTCGACATCAAGGACCAGCTCTACTTCGGCCGGGGCGCGCTGCTGGAGGCCGGCTTCGCCGTCAACCGCACCTTCGCGCGCGAGATTCCGCAAGGCGACGGGGTCTTCCAGCTTACCCCCGAGGGCAAGCGCGGGAACTTCTTTCTCGACGCCGTCCGCAAGGCCAACCGCGACCAGTTCCTGGCCAACCTGTTCCTGCCCACCCTGGGCCTGGGCGGCAGCCACCAGCTCAAGGCCGGAGTGGATCTGGCGTGGACCGACTACTGGCAGGACACGCGCCGCACCGCCTACGAGAATTTCCGCGCGGACGGCACGCGCCTGCGCCGCGTCACCTTCGGCGGCAACGGCCGGTTTGACCGCTCCAACTTTGAGGCCGCCTCCTATCTTCAGGACTCCTGGAAGCCGCGTCCTGGGCTGCTGGTGGACTTAGGAGTACGTCAGGACTGGGACCGCCTGGTGGGCAACTTCGTGCTGGCGCCCCGCGTGGGCTTCGCCTGGGCGCCGCCGGGGATGGATTCCACCAAGATTTCCGGGGGCTGGGGCCGCGTCTACGACCAGACTCCGCTGCGCCTGTTCACCCGTCCCCTGGATCAGTATTCGCTGACCACTTACTTCGACCGCAGCGGCGTTGTGGTGCGCGGGCCTGCCGTCTCCGCGTTCTGGATGGACCGCGCTCCGCTGAAGACCCCGCGCTACCACAACCTGAACCTGGGCCTGGAGCACCGACTGGCCAACATCCTCTACACGCGCTTCGCCTACTTCCGCCGCCGGGGCTGGCAGGGCTTCACCTATGCCAACATGTTGCCGGAGGAGCCGCCGCCCACGGTCCTGGCCGCGGCCTTCCCCGGCCGCGTCTTCGACGCCGTCTACCGCATGGGGAACCGCCGTGAGGACGTCTTCGACTCGTTCGAAATTACCTTCCGCCAGACCTTCCACAAACAGTACGAATGGATGGCCAGCTACACGCGCTCCCGGGCCATGTCCAACGCCGTGGTGGACGTCGCCGTGGATGATCCCATCCTGGTGTCCAACAACGTGGGCCGCATGCCCTGGGACGCGCCGCACCGGCTGGTGAGCTGGGGGCTGCTGCCCTTCTTCTGGCACAACTGGGCGGTGGCCTACCTGGTTGAGACGCGCAACGGCTTCCCTTTCTCGGTGGTGGATGACGACAGCCGCATTCAGGGCCAGGTCAACGAGCTGCGCTTCCCCGCCTTTTTCGAGCTGAACCTGCACCTGGAGCGCCGCTTCTTCTTTCGCAAGCACCGCTGGGCGTTGCGCGCCGGCTTCAACAACATCACTGGCCGCAGGAACCCTAACGTGGTGAACAACAACCTGAGTTCGCCCAACTTCATGCGCTACTACGGGGGGCAGAGCCGCGCGCTGAATTTTCGGCTGCGCTGGCTGGGGAGGCAATAGATGCGCTACGCTTTCCTTTTTCTGATGACCGTCGCGACTCTGGCCGCACAATTCCGCGCGCACACGCTCGCCACCGATCTCAAGGGCGGCTACCAGGTCCTGGCCGCGGACCTGAACCGCGACGGCCGCCCCGACCTCGTGGCGCTGGCCAGCAGCCTTCCCGAGCTGGTGTGGTTCGAGAATCCCGGCTGGGAACGCCGCGTGCTCGTGAGCGGACGCTCGCGCATGATCAATGCGGCCGCCTGCGACCTGGACGGCGATGGCATCCCCGAGATTGCTCTGGCCGAGGGCTTCGCCATGGACCCGCGCAAGAGCCTGGGGCCGCTCTCCATCCTTACGCACACGGGTGATCCCCGTCAGCCCTGGTCGCTGCGCGAGATCGACCGCCTCCCCACTTCGCACCGTCTCAAGTGGGCGGACCTGGAGGGGAAGGGCCGTAAGGTGCTGGTCAATGCGCCCCTGGCCAGCGCCGCGGCTGTGCCGCCGGATTACCGCGAGAAAGTCCCGCTGGTCCTCTATCGCCCCGGCGAGTGGAAGCGCGAGTTGATCACCGAGGCACTCTCCGGAGTGCTGCACGGCATCGAGGTGCTCGACTGGGACCAGGACGGCCGCGACGAAATCCTCACCGCCAGTTTCCTCGGTATCCACCTTGTGAAGCGCGACCGCCGCGGCGGCTGGCAAGTCACCAAGCTGGCCAAGGGCAGTCCCGCGGCGTGGCCCAACTGCGGCGCGAGCGAAATCACCGCCGGCCGGCTGGGCCGTCGCCGCTTCCTGGCTTCGATCGAGCCGTGGCACGGCAACCAGGTGGTGGTCTACACCGGGCAGGGCCGCGAGTGGCGGCGGCAGGTGCTCGACGAATCGCTCGACGGCGGCCACACCATCCAGGCCGCGGATCTGGATGGGGACGGCAATGACGAGCTGATCGCCGGGGGCCGCGGCAAACCCTTCAGCACGTACCTCTACAAGGCGGACGATGCGAAGGGG
>VFZS01000436.1 GCA_016871095.1 Acidobacteriota bacterium | reverse complement strand
GGCCAGACAGACCAGTCCCCCGGCGTGTTCGGCGATTTCTTCGGGAGTGGCCGCGCCCGCGCCCTTGGGCGCGCGCAGCTTCAGCCGCGTGATCAGCCGGCAGAGGTTCTGGTAGCCCGCGCGGCTCTCGGCCACGAGCGGGTAGACGCGGCCGTCGGTCGCCGTGACCTCGGCGCCGATGTGCGCGCGTATGCCCGCTTTCTTGGCCGCCTGGTGGAAGCGCGGCGCGCCGTAGACCCCGTCGCGGTCCAGCAGAGCCACGGCTGGGATGCCCAACTCGGCCGCGCGCGCCGCCAGCTCCTCGGGCAGCGAGGCGCCGCGCAAAAAACTGAAGGCCGAGCCGGCATGGAGTTCGGCATACACCTCATGCGCCCTCGAGCTTCTTCTTGTGCTTGGCCAGGCGGCCCGAAGGCGCTCGGTCGCGTTCCGTCTTGCGGCTGCGGTGCGCCTCCGTGGGCGGGGCCGTGGGAATCCGCTTCTTGGGTGGCTTGACGATGATGGGCTGGATGGGTTTGTTCATTGCAGCCTAGAGTCCGAGCAATCTCCGCATCTGCTCCTCTACGCACGTCAGTGTGGCCGGGGACAGGGTCCCAAGCCGCTTGACGAACCGCTGCCGGGAAATTGAGCGCACATCATCGCACTTCAGAAAGCCGCGCTTGGACAGCCCCGTCTCTTCGGTCCCGGCCTCCACATGCAGGGGGATGTGTTTCTCGCGGGTCGTCATCGGAATTACCACGTGAAGTTCCGCCGGTCCGTGATTGAAATAGTCCACTGAGATCACCAGGCAGGGACGCTTGCCGGCTTGCTCGTGTCCGATGGGGTGTCCCAGATCCACCAGCCAGATCTCACCGCGGGAAGGTAGCGGCGGCTTCATGCCTTCTCCAGTCCGTCTTGGGTAGTGGCGTCCCACTCGGCACGCTCCTGGAGTTCCTGCTCCCAGGCCTTGGGGTCGGCTTTCAGGGTGGCGTAGGCGCGATTGGTCCGTTCCCAGAACACTCGCTCTTCGTACAGCTTAAGGGCCTTGTCCATCACCACCTGCATGGGAGCACCCTCCATTTCAGAGAGTTGGCGGAGGCGATGGTGAGCCTGGGGTGTGATTCGAACGGTTGTTGTAGACATATGGTTTTACACCATTGTATACTAAACAATCTACACAACGTGCCTCCTCAATCGTAGCTACCCTCGACAAACCAGGCGGCCCTGCGCCGGTCCCGAAAAAGGCGGTACAGCGCGCCGTCGCTCAGCGCCACGTCGAATTCGTCGCGGTCCCAGGCCTGCGGCGTCCACCAGTCCCCGGCGGCGCGCCAGGGACCGGCCGCGGCCAGCACCCTTCCGTGCATCTGGCGCGCCATAATCTTCACCGGCCGCCCTTCCGGGGCCTCCACCTCGGCCTTGAGCGGCGGGCGGAACCGCCGCAACGCCAGAAAAACCGGGGACAGGCCACACCGTCCCTCCGTGGACGGCGCAGCCTGTCCCCGGTTTTTCAGCCGGAACGCATCCGGGCGGTGCGTGTCCTCGAGTTCCGGCCAGCCCACATTACCCTTGCCCACCAGCCCAGCGATGCGGCGGAGCGTCACCTCCAGCTTGGCCGGTTCGGGCGCCGGCGGCAGAAACAATCCGTCCTGAAGCACGCGCGGGCGGCCCGGCTCGGCCGCCAGCGTCACTCCCGCGATGGGCGCCAGCGGCGGATGCGCCTCCAGGTCCAGCCGCAGCAGCTTCAGCAACGCCCGGCTGTCCCGTATGGGCACAGGCAGCCGGATCACCCGCTCATGCGCGCGGCCATCCCTCAGCTTCAACCCGAGGCGGAGTTCCTGCGGCGCAAGACCATGGCGCTCCAGGCGCGCGCAGAGGTCTGCCAGCAGCCGCGCCAGCAGGAAGGCCAGCGGCTCCAGCAGCTCGACCGGGTCCTCCAGCTCCAGGGTTTCCTCGAAGACCGGCGCCGGCAGCTCCGGAATCAGCGGACGGATGCCGCCGCCCCGCGCCAGTTGATGCAGCCGGACCCCTTCCGGTCCCAGGCGTTCCGCCAAGCCCTCCTCCGGCAGCGCCGCCAGTTCCCGGAGAGTTTTAATGCCCCACTGGGCCAGGGTCCTGGCCAGTTCCGGGAAGGGCGTGAGCGCCGCCACCGGGAGTTTCCCCAGCAGCTCCGCCTCGCGCCCTGGCGGCACCACGGTGACGCCGCGAAAACCTCGCGCAGCGTGCGCGGCGGCTTCCGGAGTGGAGGCGAGGCCCACGCTGGCGGGCAACCCCATTTCCGCCGCGCGCCGTGCGATCGCTCCCGCCAATTCCGCCGGCGTGCCGAACAGGCGGTTGAGGCCGTTCGCATCCAGCACCACCGTATCGGCGGCGGCGCTCCCCAGGCGCGGCGAGAACGCGCGGGCGCACTCCACCAGCACGGCCTGGGACACACCGGGGGCATGGATCGAGGCAAACATCTTCCTACCCCAAGGCCCGGGCTTGAAAAGCCACGGAAACCGGGGACAGGCTACACCGTCCCACCGTGGACGGTGCGGCCTGTCCCCAGTTAGCCCGCTTGCGCGGACCGGCCTCAAACCGCGCCCCTTCGAGCAGCCGGGAGCACTCCGGTGTTCCGGACCAGATCGGTCGACCGGGCCGCGTTTCCAGGATCAGGGACGCGCACGAAGGGGCGCAGGAGACCTGCTCCAGCGCCACCAGCACTGTGAGGGTGTTCTCGACGGCCCGCCGCAGCCGGAACCAGCAGGCCAGCGGGACGCGGCGCGCGATGCGCGGCGGCAGCTCGCCCAGGTCCAGGGCCACACATCCGAATCCGCCACCCTGCACCAGTAGGTCTACTGCCCGGAGAGCATGTTCCGGATTGCCGCCGCAGCGCACCCAGAGCAACCGGTCCAGGTCCACCCCACAGGCGGCCGCGGAGGCGGGGTCGAAAGTGTCCCCGGCATCCACAACAGCGCAGGTCTCCTGGCGGCGGGTGGCCTCGGCCAGGATGGCCAGCAACAGGCTGGTTCTCCCCGAGGAGGCGGGGCCAATGATCTCAGTGAGTGCCCCGCGGGGCAGTCCCCCGGCGATTGCATCCACTTCCGCCAGGCCGGTCGAGGCAAACTCCTGGGGCGAGCGCCAGTAGGGTAGGCTTTCAGCCTGCCGCAGAGTTCTGCCCAAAGCTCCAGGGAGGCCCCGGAGGGCAGTTTCAAGTTCGGCTCTTTTGACGGCAAGGGAGCTCACGGCCTTTTCTTCGCTTTTTCTTCGCCTATACTAATGTGCCAGATCCACGCCTCCATGTCAAGCCTTCCAGCGCGGCTGGCAGGATGTATCTGAAAATAGGCGTTTGTGACCGGGTATCAGCGGATTCGCGAGGCGTTGCGGGGGGAGAGCCCTGACCGTGTGCCCGTCATGCTGCACAACTTCATGATGGCCGCGCGCCGCGCCGGCTACACCATGCGCCAGTTCCGCGAAAGCCCCGAGGCCGTGGCGCGCTCCTTCATCCGCGCCGTCGAGGAGTTCGGCTACGACGGGGTCCTTCTCGACATCGACACCGCCACGCTGGCGGGGGCCGTGGGCGTGCCCCTGGACTGCCCCGAGGATCTCCCCGCCCGCGTGGCCGGCCCGCGCCTGCACAGCCTGTCGGAGGTTGAACGCCTCGAGCCGCCGGACATCCGTTCCTCCTGGCAGGTTCAGGTGTGGCTCGAAGCCGCGCGCCTGCTCCAGCGCCACTTCGGGGACACGGTCTTCCTGCGCGGCAACTGCGACCAGGGGCCCTTCTCACTGGCCTGTCTGATGCGCTCCACCGAGGGCTGGCTCGTGGATCTGACCGATCCCGCGCTGGAGGAGCACGCGCACCGGCTGCTCGATCTCTGCGCCCAGGCCGGCGTGCAGTTCATCCAAGCGATGACCGAAGCCGGCGCGCACATGGTCTCGAACGGCGACAGCCTGGCCGGGCCGGACATGGTTTCCCCGCGCCTTTACCGCCAGTTTGCGCTTCCGTATGAGAAGAAGCTCGTCGCCGCCGCGCACGCCGCTGGACTTCCCTATGCGCTACACATATGCGGCAAGACCGACCGCATCTTGGAGCACATGCTCTCGACCGGGGCCGACGCCCTGGAGCTGGACTACAAGACCGACGTCCGACTGGCGCACCGCCTGATGCGCGACCGCGCCGTCTTCATCGGCAACCTCGATCCGAGCGGCGTGCTGGCTTTGGGAACGCCCGAGCTGGTCGAGCAGAAGACGCGCGAGCTGGTCAGCGTGTTCTCCGACACGCCCCGCTTCATCGTCAACGCCGGCTGCGCCATCCCCGCCGACACGCCTCCGGAGAACCTGCGCGCCATGCTCCGCGCCGCGCGCTGAATCGGGGACAG
This sequence comes from Acidobacteriota bacterium, assembly GCA_016871095.1. Classification (GTDB taxonomy): domain Bacteria; phylum Acidobacteriota; class Terriglobia; order Bryobacterales; family Bryobacteraceae; genus VFZS01. The sequence continues at coordinate 645 of VFZS01000436.1, read as the reverse complement.
GCTACACTGTCCCCCCGTGGACAGTGCGGCCTGTCCCCGATTCCTTCACAGCGGCAGTCGCACCGGCCGCCCCTCCCGCGCCGAGATCTCCGCTGCCAGGCAGATCTCGTGCGTCTTTACCGCGTCCACCACATTGCAGTGCGACTCCCGCCCGGCGAGGATGCACTCGACGAAGTGGTTCATCTCGCCCACGAAGGGATGGTGCGACACTTCGGCGGTGTCCGGCAGGATGGTCGGAATGGTGGCCCAGCCGGTCTGCCCCGGCCAGCGCCGGGTGAAGATCCGGTTGTCCCGGATGGTGCCCTGATCGCCGAACAGCGAAACCGGGAAGGTGTACGGCATAGCGCCCTCGATGGTGCAGCCCACCTTGCCGATCACTCCGTTGGCGAACCGCAGCACCGTCTCCGCATTCGTGTCGTATTCGAAGCGCAGCGGATTCTCCGGCGAGGTGTTGGCATAGGTGAAGATCTCTTCCACCTCGCCGCCCACGAACCAGCGCAGGGCGTCCACCGCGTGGCAGCCTGAAGTCAGCAGGTTGGTGCCGCCGTACCGCCGTTGCCGGATCCACTCGTAGCCGCTGTACCACGGCCCGATGTTGCTCAGATAATCGACTTCCGCCATGTACAGCCGCCCGATCAGTCCCTG
>VFZS01000435.1 GCA_016871095.1 Acidobacteriota bacterium | reverse complement strand
CGCGAGCGGGTCGAGCGGGTCTACCGGCTGGAGCAGGCGGACCGCATTCCGTTCGTCCCCGCCATCTACGAGCACAAGGCGCGGCTGATCGGGCGGAGGCCCTCGGAGATCTGCCGCAATGGGGATCTGCTGCGCGCGGCGCTGGAGCGGGAACTCGAAGTCTACGATCCCGACATGCTGGTGGTCGGAGTGGACGTGTACAACGTGGAGGCGGAGGCCCTGGGCTGCCAGGTGCGCTACTTCGAGGATTCCGCGGCCGTCCCGGCCATCACGCGGCCGCTGCTGGAGGGTCCCGCGGAGCTCTCGCGCCTGCGTGTGCCGAACCCGGAGACCGATGGCCGCATGCCGCTGTATCTGGAGGCGGCGCAGTCGGCCGAGCACGACCACGGCGCGGAGACGATCATCCGTGGCGCGGTGAGCGGACCCTACTCGCTGGCCTCGGAGCTGCTGGGGCCCGAGAAGCTCGCCATGGCGGCGGTTGAAGAACCCGCGTTCACGCGGAAGTTGCTGGAATTCGCGGGGCAAGTCACAGCGGGCTACGGCGCGGCGTTCCTGCGGCGAGGCGCGGAGGTGATACTTTTCGACTCACGGGCCGCCCCGCCGCTGCTCTCACCGCGTCTGTTCCGCGAGCTGCTCCTGCCGGTGTACCGGGACCGAGTGATCCCGGAGCTGAAGGCCGCTGGGGCGCGCTACCTGCCGCTGATCATCGGGGGCGACACCACCCGCATCCTGGATGCGCTGCTGGAAACGGGCGCGACGCAGTTGCTGTGTGATGCGCCGGCGGACCTGGGCGCTTTCCGGCGCGGGTGCGCCGCGGCGGGTGTGCCCTTTCGCGCCAACGTGGATGCGCGGCTCATCCACCGCGGCCCGGTGGAGGCGATCCGGGCGGAGGCCTTCCGCGTGGCCGGCCAGTGCCGCGACTACCCCGGTTTCCTGCTGGGCTGCGGCATCGTAGCCTACGATTGCCCGCCCGAGCACGTGCTGGCGCTGCGCGAGGCGCTGGGCTGACCGCTCGCTGACGCTCCCGGCTCGGTTGACGCTGGCGACGACAGCGGCGTGCTGGCGCTGCGCGAGGCGCTGGGCTGACCGCTCGCTGACGCTCCCGGCTCGGTTGACGCTGGCGACCACAGCGGCGTGCTGGCGCTGCGCGAGGCGCTGGGCTGGGCGCCGCGCTCAGGCCGCGTAGCGCACGACCTCGATTTCGGCGTGCTGACCCGTCGTCGAGAGGATCCTTTCGACCTGCTGCATCACCGAGTGCGCCAGTACGTACTCCTCACACGTGGCGCACTGCGTGACCGGCAGGTCGCGCACGATGACGATGGAGCGATCCCCCAACTTGAAGGGCAGATCAGTAACACGCTGCTGCATGTTGCCGCCGCAAATCCGGCACCTCACGGCTGCCTCCTCATCCTCAAGTCGCGGTCCCACCGGTCCGGGTCAGGGACGTACATGGTGACGACCCGAACGTTGTCCCCGGCCGCATCGACCGCGAACAGGACGTGAAATACCATGTTCGCATGTGTAGCTCGGACCAGGTAGCTGGGCAGGTACTTATCCCTTGGATGCTCCTCGATGATCTCGTAGGACGATGCGGCCGCCAGGACGGCGTCACTGGCGATCCCTCGCTGCCACAAGCGCATGTTGACGTGATAGGTCCACAATACGCGCTTGGCCGCCACGCACTTCCTGATGAAGCCCAGCGGGTCAGATGGGATGGGGGCCGGGTCCACCCCAGCATTCTATCGCAGCCATCAGAAAGGCTCCCGGCCCACCCACGTGCTGGCTTGTGGTCAGTAGATGAATTTGAGGCCGAGCTGGATGCGGCGCGGGTAGCCCTTCTCGGCGGTAATGGCGCCGAAGGCGGTGCTGGTCACGCTGGTGTTGGGGTTGGAGAACAGCACGTGATTGAAGGCGTTCAGGAACTCGGCGCGGAACTGCACTTTCATGCCCTCGCGGATGCGGGTGTCCTTGAGCAGGGAGAGGTCGAAGTTGTTGATGCCGTCGCCGCGAATGCCGTTGAAGCGGAGCGACATCACGCGCGCGGCGGTGCCGAGCTGTTTGGCGCCGTCGCGCTCGAAGCCGGCGTCGATGTTGAACCACCGCTCCGGGGTGCGCTGGTTCTTGGGCAGGGGGATGTCCTTGAGGTTGCCGCGGAAGATGACGCTGCCGAAGCCCAGCGCCTGTCCGCTCTGCCCGGCGTAGATGCCCTGGATCTGCCAGCCGCCCACGATGGCCGAGGCCACCGGATGGGTCTGCGAGAGGAGCTTTCGGCCGCGGCCAAAGGGCAGCTCCCAGATCCAGCTCAGCGACAGCCGCTGCGGGTAGTCCTGATCGGAAACCGTCTTGGCCGGAACCAGGTCGCCATCGTTAAGAAAGCCGGTGGCCTCCATGAACTTGGCGTGGGTATAGGCCACCTGGACGGTATAGCCCGCCGAGAAGCGCTTGTCCACCTTGGCCTGGAAGGAGTGATACCAGGAATAGCCGTCGTTGATGGTGGTGTTAAGTCCGCCGAAGTGCGGATAGGCGGTGAGCAGGGTGCCGCGGGAGATCAGCGTGCCGGCCCGGCCGGTTCCGGGCAGCAGCGGGTAGTACGGGTTGGGGAGGTTAGCGCTGAAGTAGTCGATAACGGGTTGGTCGCGCACGCCCGTGCGGCTGAGGTACTGCACCGGAAAAGCGTTCAGGTTCCGGCCCATCTCGATGTGGGTGCCGCGATTTCCGACGTAGCTGACCTCCGCCACGACGCGGTGCGGCAACTGCCGCTGCACCCCGAACTGCCAGCGCTGCATGTACGGGGCCAGCGGCTTGGTATTGAAGAACGAGATGCCCTGACCGACGTAGGTCATGGTTCCCAGCGCGGCGCCCTGAGGCTCCTGGATGCCGCTGGGGAAGGGATTGGCCAGGGTGGCCACGAAGGTCAGGCCGCCGTCGAGAGAGGGGATCAGATTAGTCACCTGGCTGAAACCGGTCTGGTCAACATCCCCGCGGCGGGTGCCGAGGAAACCGAAGAAGACGCCGTAGCCGGCGCGCAGGACGGTCTTGTTGTTCAGCGTGTAGGCGAGGCCCACCCGCGGCATGAAGTTGTTGGCATCGCGCTCCCAGAGGGTGCGCGGAAGTCCGCCCACGGCGGCGAAGGTCAAGCCGCCGCGCACGCGGAACTGATCGGGCGGCACCTCCGGCGTTGGACTCCTGGCGTAGTTGGCTTTCACCTGCGCCTCGATGGGCAGCACGGCGCTGAAGTCCAGGCCGCGGATGCTGCGGTTGAAGCGCTCGGTGAGCGGTCCCTCGACCTCATAGCGCAGGCCCAGGGTGACGCTCAGTTTAGGGGTGAGCTTCCAGTCGTCCTGGAAGTAGACCGACCACACGGTGGACTGCTCGGCATAACTGGCGCGGCGCTGCACGTTCCCTCCGGTAGGCAGGCCCAGCAGCATGGAAGCCAGCCCCTGGCCGCGGGGCGAGGCCGGCGAGTTGTCCATGGGCCCGCGCGTCCAGGCGGTGCCGAAGTCCAGTTGGCCGGTGGAGACGTTGTCGTAGTTGTACTGGTTCTCGCGGTAGGCGCGGTACTCCAGGCCGAACTTCAGGCTGTGCGATCCCTGCACCTTGTCGAAGGCCGCGGTGAAGTTGTGGGTTTCCGTGGGACGCCACAGCGTGCCGTTGTAAGTGCTGGCGTAGTCGCTGATGGTGATGTAAGGGAAGCGCCGGATGGCCGGGTCGATGGCGTTGTTATAGGAGGCGGGCAGTCCCAGGGTGGTCAGGTCGAAGCCGCGGCCGGCCGGGTTGGTGTCGTAGGTGCGGATGAAGCGGTTGTAGCCGTAGCGCAGGTTCATGATGAAGGTGGGGCTGAAACTGTAGACGTCGTCGAAGCCCACGGCCCGGGAGAGGAACTGGAACCACTGTCCGGTGGCGGCGCCGTCGAACCAGTCGTTGTAATGGCTGTCGCGCTTGTAGACGTTGACCCGGCCGAAAACGCGGTGCCGCTCGCTCAGGTTGTGATCCAGCCGATAGACGTGGGTGTAGTAGGTGATCGGCTCGGGCTCGTTGGGCAGCGCCAGGTTGTTGCCGCCGTCCACGGTGCCGGGCACATTGGGCAGGGCGTAGTACTTGAGAATGTTGCGGGCGATGGGGCTGATGCGCGCGGCCGGAACGATGTTGCCCGGCAAGGGATCGCTCTGGAAACGGCCGCCCGCCGCGGTCCGCCGCGTGCTCGGGTCGTAGATCTGATAGCGGCTGCCCAGCGCCAGCAGGTCAGAGAAGTCCCCCTCGCGCTGTTTCGGGGTGGGCACGGTCATGGTGGAACCGCGCGGCCGCTCCTCGCGGATGCCCTCGTAGCCGTACATGAAGAAGGTCCGGTTGCGCCCGTTGTACAGCTTGGGCAGCAGCACAGGCCCATCGGCCTGGGTGCCCCAGCGGTTGTAGGTAAACGTGCTGCGAGGCAGGCTGGCGCGGTTGGAGAAGAACAGGTTGGCGTTCCACTCCGGCGACAGCTTGGTGTAGTAGGCGGTGCCGTGAAAGGCGTTGGTGCCGGACTTCAGGCTGACGTTCACCACGCCGCCCTCGGTCTGTCCCACAGTGACGTCAAAGGTGGCGGTCTGCACCTTGAATTCACCCACCACGTCGGAGGGCGGGACGTAGGAGGAGATCACCTCATTGCGGGTGCCGGTATTGCCGGAGGCGGTGTTGGGAGCGCCATCCAGGGTCACCTCGCTGCGATTGGAGCGGGCCCCGTCCATGGTGTAGCCCACGATGTGAGTAGGCTCGAAGGGGCGGTCGAGCGTCAGGTTTTGGGCGAAGGCTACGCCCGAGGCAAGCTGAATCAAGTGGTAGGGATTGCCGTGGGGGATGGGAAGTTCCGCCACCCGGCGCGCATCCACCACCGAACCCATCGAGGCGCTGGCGGTGTCGAGCATGGGGGTCTCCGCCGTCACCGTGATGGTCTCGGTGACCCCTCCCACCTCCAGGGCCAGGTTCACCTCGAGGCGGTCGT
>VFZS01000434.1 GCA_016871095.1 Acidobacteriota bacterium | reverse complement strand
CCAGCAGGACCTTCACTCTGACCGAGCGCTACCGGCTCAACCTGCGCGGCGAGGCCTTCAACATCACCAACTCGCCCTACTTCGGCCCCCCCGATACCGGCTACCAGAACGCCCGCTTCGGCATGCTGCCGCTCGAGCAACGCAACTTCCCCCGCCTGGTCCAGGTCTCGGCCAAGGTGCTGTTCTGATAGGGGCCGGGCATGCCCGGCCCGACGGCAGGAGGTAGAGGGTGGCGCCGCGGAATGACCGCGCATCAGGAGTAAACTTCGGTCAGAAGTGCCCGTGAGCGCTAATGCCTGTTGCCGCCGCGGCCCATTTGGCCTAATCTGGCCCTCAGAAGCCACGGGCTCGGTCCAGCCAGAGGAGGTGACGCATGGCGGAAACACCCAACGATGACAAGGTGGGGAGCAAGCTCGAGTCTTGGAAAGCGATCGCCGCCCACCTTCAGCGGGACGTCAGCACTGTACGCCGGTGGGAGAAGCACGAGGGCCTGCCCGTCCGCCGCCACGAGCACCGCGCGCGCAGCAGCGTGTACGCCATTGCGGCGGAGCTGGATGCCTGGCGCGCGACCCGGCAACCGGAGCCGGAAGCCGCCCCTGCGCCGCCCACTACCAGACGACTGGCCCTGGCCGCGGCGGTGGTGGTGGCGTTGCTGGGCGCCGGCTGGGCCCTGTGGCGCACCGGAGTTGTTCGCCTGCCGTACCCGCTGGTGGAGGCGGCGGAGCCCGGCTCGGGAAAGGCGGTCGCGCGGCAGGTCTGGGTGGGCAAGACCGAAGACCGCTACATGGGTTTCTCCACAGACGGCCGGCTGGCGGTCTTTACCGATTGGACTACGGGCGACCTGGCCGCCCTCGAGCTTGCCACGGGCCAGCAGCGGCACCTGACCCATAAAGGCGAGTGGTCCGAGAGCGGCGACTTCGCGCAGGGCGCGGTGATCTCCCCCGATGGCAAGCTGGTCGCTTATTCCTGGTGGTCCGACAAGCAGGAGCTCTACGAGTTGCGCGTCCTGGCAACGGCGGCAGGTTCCCAGCCTCGGACTCTTTACAGCAGGCGGGAGGGCCCGACGATCTGGGCCGCAGGTTGGTCCGGGAACAGCAAACAACTGCTGGTGACAGGTGGGGGCAGGATCGCGTTGCTGGCGGTGGATAGCGGCGCGTTGCGGGTGGTGAAGTCGCTTGATCGGCGGGGGCTGGGGAGGACGAGCCTGTCTCCAGACGGGCGCTACATCGCCTATGACTTCCCACAAGCCGAGGGAGGGTTGGAGCGCGACATCTTCCTGCTGGCCAGCGACGGGAGCCGCGAAGTTCCTCTGGTGCGGCACCCCGCCCATGACGCCGGGCCGATGTGGACGCCCGACGGCCGCCGGGTGCTGTTCTTAAGCGACCGCAGTGGAGCGCCTGGCCTGTGGAGCGTGTCCGTTGCGGAGGGCCGCGCCCAGGGTGCGCCGGTCTTAGTCCAGGCCAATGTGGGCCAAATGTTTCCGCTCGGGTTCAGCCGGAAGGGCGGCTTCTACTACTCTCTGTCGAGCGGCGCCAGCGACTTCCTGGTGGCGGAGATGGATCTGGAGACCGGGCGGCTCCTCTCGGAGCCCGAGCCCGTGGTCTCGCGCTACGGGCGACCCTTCCTCCTCCCCAACTGGTCGCCGGACGGCCGTTACCTCGCCTACGCCGTGAGGACGCCATCGGTCCTGGCGAGACGCGGGGAACTGAGGGTGGTGGTGCGAGATATGGAAACCGGTGGCGAGCGGGTGATGAGCCAGGGCTTCCGCACGCTCGGCACCTTGCCGAAATGGCGGCCCGACGGCAAGACCTTGCTGCTCTATGGGCTGCCAGAGGGTGGCGGCGGGACGACGCTGCAATTGGATGTAGTGGACGGATCTGCCAGCCCCCTGCCGGGAATCGAGAACTGTCCGTTCCCTCAGTGGGCCACCACGAGGGACGCGGTGTGGTGCCTCCTCGGGAGAGAAGGCGTCGTCCGGCGACAGCTCGGTTCAGGAGAAGAGAAAGGGCGAGTGCTGTTTGAACGCACTTCCGCGAACGTGCCCGTGTCACCGGACGGCCGCTGGGTGGCGTTCATGAGCAAGGATCTCCGGTCTGTCAATCTGGCTGCGGTCGCGGGAGGGGAGCCGCGTGAGCTCTTCCGGCTGGAGGTCGCCAAGGGCTTGAACCCACTCTCACTCTGCTGGACGCCGGACTCCCGCTATCTGCTAGTTCAGAACGAGGAGGGCCAGGCGTGGCGCATACCGGCGTCCGGTGGAGAGGCGCGCAAGCTCGCCATCCCGGTGAAAGGGCTGCGGCTACTCCGCGTGCATCCCGACGGGAAGCGGGTGGCCATGTCGGTCGAGGAGCCGGGGTCCGAGATCTGGGTGCTGGAGAACTTCCTGCCCCGGACGGCAGGGGCCCGCTAAAGGAGGGAGAGGTCATGCGGAAGGGCATTCTCAAGGCCATCTTGAGGGTGTTGGCAGGAACGCTCTTCATCCTGGTGCTGGCCGCGACCATCGGCATCCCCGCGGGCACGCGCGGACCGGCGGCAGCGCCGCCGGACGACGAACCGGCCATGGCCGACCCCTACGAGTCCAGGGTGTATTCGCTGCCTCTGCGGACCACGCGGCTGACGGCCGGAAGATGCGTCGCGGCCAGCAGGCAGCGATCCGCGCTGGCGCGATCGAGCAATTGACGGCGCGTCTCCGCGGCCAGGCGCCGGTCGGTCTCGAACAGGCAGTTCCATTCGGGCCGCCCGGCCTGGGCCGGGTGCAGCAGCGCATCGCCCACGTACAGCAGTTGCTGGCGTCCGGAGGAGACCATGACCACAAGGTGCCCAGGCGTGTGACCGGTGGCTGGAATGACATGTACGCCGGGCGCGACTTCGGCGTCGCCCTCCAGCAGCTCGAGGCGGCTCTCGATGGGCGGCAGGTACTGGCGGAACCAGCCCAAGATCAACTGCTCGATCGGCCCGGCCCCGTACAACTCGCCGGCAGCCAGGCGGTCCTGGATGGCTGCCTCCCGCCAGTAATCGAATTCGGCGCGCAACATTACGAAGCGCGCATTCGGGAACGCTAGGTTGCCGGCCTCATCCAGCGTCCCGCCGATGTGATCCGGATGCGCCTGCGAGAACACGACCAGGTCCACTGTCTCCGGCTCGAGCCCGGCCGCGCGCCGAAGACCGACTTGACGGATTCTCGAACCGCCCGATTCTCCAGTTGACAGCCCGCAGCCCTGGGAGACGTGCCTTGGAGCAGTTGACGACACCAGATCGCCGTGCTGGGGCAAGTCGTGGCGGTCCCTCAGGTCGGCGGCCTGCACCACGGCTGCGAACGCCGGGCGGCGTGAGAACACCAGCGTTGCCTCATTCTTCCTCTGGGATATGAGTGTCGTGAGGGCTGCTTCTCATCGCGCAAACCCGCCGGCCAGTGCGACCATCCGCATTCGCCTGCCAGCTCCGCCTCAGAACCCGCTCGCTCCCCTCAGGTCTCCCAGAGTCCCGGCAGTCTTTCACCTCGCTACGGTCTGCGCCCAGCCGCTCCTTCGCTCGGATCGGGTTTACGACAGGCACAGGTTGGACACTACGCGATCGGAAGGGCAGGCTGAGGCCACCTGCCGTTCCACGGTGTGGTGTATGCTTGTGCTGATCCAAATCCCCGCAATGGGACCTACGACGAGAGGAGATAGGACCGAAACCCATGCCCAGGAAACCGCTGTTGGATGCCACCGTGCTGCAAGCCGCCCTGCAAGGGCTGGAGCAGCAACGCACTGAAGTCGAGAAGAGCATCGCCACCGCGCGTGCCATGCTGGGTGCCCGCAAGCCGAAGCTGGCCGAGGTTCCGGCCGGTCCGAAGCCCAAGCGCACTCGCAGCGCCGCCACCAGAAGGCGCATGGCCGCGGCCCAGCGAAAGCGGTGGGCAGCGCTTAAGGCGGCCCAGAAAGAGTCCGCACCGAAGAAGCGCGGGCTGAGCGCCGAAGGCCGGAGGAACATCATCGAGGCTACGAAGAAGCGGTGGGCTGAGATCAGGGCGAAGAAGGCCGCCAAAGAGGCAAAGGCGGCCGCGAAGAACGCCCGAAGGCCGGCGGCACCGCCGACGGTGGCTGAGTAGACGACTCCGCGCCGACGGTGGCTGAGTAGACGACCCCGCCCAGTTGAGCCTCCCGCTGCTGCTGGCCCCACCCGCCGGCCCTGCCAGTCCGGCGGAACCGGAACGGATCGGAGATCCGGCGCCTGGGCGCAGGCTGCCCGCGAATCCCGCCGTAACGGGCTCGGCCAGCCGGACGGTCGGAAGCACGTCGAGGCCGCGGGCACTACGGGCGTCGCCGCTCAAGAGCACAGCGACGCCGTTCAACATCCGAGCGTTCCGTTTGGATGCGAAGGCCGAACTTTTCGGGCCTCCGGGCGTCTTATCCAGTGTGGGGATCCGGACGTCAGAGCCCGAGGCCGAGTTCGTCGTCTTGCGGCAAGCTTACGACGATGCGTTCCGGCAGTTCTCGCTCCAGGCCCGCCTGCTGCAATCCCTCGCCAGCCACCCACTGCCAGACGGCGGAGCAATGGACGAAGCCAGCCGCCGGGTCGCCCGGGCGCATCTCGTGTACCGTGAGCGCCGCAACGCCCTGGCACAGCTTCTGCTGTCTCGCCTTGCGAAGGGCGCCGTCGCGTGCCTGGCCCACCGTGCCCAGATGGAGCGGTTGGCGTACCAGCTTTGGGAGGAAGCTGGCCGGCCTTTTGGCAGGGCCGAGGAGCACTGGTACCTGGCGGGGCGGCTGCTGCGCAGCACGGCCTGATTCCGCTCTGCCCTGATCGAGGATTGCGTTCGCAGGCGGTTTCTTCAACCCGAACTCAGCGCTCGGCCAGGAAGGGCGGAGGCTGACCGCAGGAGACCCTTTGGCCAGGAGTGGCCGGGAGCGTGACCAGTGCAACCGCTGGACATGGGGTGAACCGTCGGGATCCCTCGGATCGGCGGCCTGCACCACCGTTACCAACGCCGGGCGGCGTGAGATCAGCCGGGT
>VFZS01000433.1 GCA_016871095.1 Acidobacteriota bacterium | reverse complement strand
CAACCGCGTCTCGCCGTCGAGGGGCACGCGCAACAACGGCGGGCCGTTCGAGGCCCAGCCGGTCACGAAAAGGGCCTTTCCGTCGGGCGCCCAGGCCGCGAACTCCAGATGGGTCCAGCCGCCCGCCGAGATCTCGCGCGGCGCCTGGCCGGCCAGCGACAGCAAGCGGATACGCCCGCTTTCCTCTTCCCTCGTGCCAAACGCGATCCACCGCCCGTCGGGCGAGAGGTCCCAGAAGGTGTAAGTCGATGGGTCAATGCCGATCCTGGCAAGCTCGCGCTTCCTGCCCGCGACCGGGTCGAACGCGGTAAAGACGACCTGGCGTTGAACCAGTTCGCTCAGCACACACGGGGCCTGCGGAACGGAGGGGCACCGGAAACGCGGGTGACCTGCGGCGCCGAGCGTGAAGCGCCGGTCTCCGGGCACCCGTGCCGGGCCGGGATACCCAGCCACACTGAAGACAACCTCAGGCTGGCCACCTGAAACGGGGATGCGCTTCAGGCGGCCCTCGCCGGTGCGGACCTGTCCGTCAGCCTTGGGCCAGGCCAGGTAGAGAATCCAGCGGCCGTCAGGGCTTTCTCGCGCGTCTCGCTTTTCTTCCGGACCTGTCACGACGGCCTGCGCCTGGCGCGCCGTCACGCCCTGCCTGAAGATATCCACCTCACCGCTGCGGTCGGAGTAAAACAACACGGCCTGGCCGTCGCGGGTCCATCCCGCGGGCCAGTCAACCCGCTCATCGGAAGTCAAGCGCTGCGGCGCGCTCAACCGTGCGCCGCGGCTTTCGAGTTCTCCCAGGTAGACATCGCTTTGGGAGCGGTTGCGTGTGAAGGCCAGGCGCCGGCCGTCGGCGCTGATGCCGAGATGCGCCAACTGAAAGCCGGCCCAGTGGGTCAGGCGGCGGGGCCGGCCGCGCGCTTGCGCCGTCCGGGGATGGGTCTGGATCTCCCACAGGTTGGAACTGGTTTCCACCGGAGGGGCTTCAAGCCGGGCGTAGATGATGCGCCCGTCGCGCGCCCAGCAGAAGCCCCGCAGGCTCGGTTCGGAGAGAATCGTGCTGCTCCGGCCCGTGTTCAGATCATGGCTTTCGATCGCGAAATGGTCACCCCACTCGCTGCGTTTCAGATACGCGATCCGGCGGCCGTCGGGGGACCAGGCCAGCGCCTCTTCGAACGAGTATCCCGGCGGAGCGCTGACGAGCCTGCGAGGCTCCCCGCCTTGAGCATTCACCAGCCGGATCTCCGTACCGGAGGAGCGGCGGAAGGCGATCCGCGAGCCATCCGGCGACAGCGCCGCTCCCCAGGCGTCCTCTTGCAGTTTCTGTAGCGGCCCGCCCGCCACGGGAAGGACCCACAATCCTGTCCTCTCCTTCGGCCCCGCCGGCCCGCTCAGCAGCAGGTTAGTTCCACCCGGGAACCAGGTGACGGTCGTTCACCGGAAACAGAAGCCTTCCTCAGGAGGAAGGGACCGGGTTTCTCCGGAGTCTATGCGACGCACGTGGATGCCGGTCAGGTCGGCGTAGGCGAGGTATTCCCCATCCGGTGAAATCCCCAGTCGCACCACGGGATCCTGGGCCGGGTTGGCGGTCACCTGACGCGGGGTCCCTTCCGCTGTTTGCGGTATGGCGCCGAACCAACCGGATCCGATTCCGATCACGGTGACGACAAGGGCCACCAGCAGCGCGGCCGCTACCGCCAGTGGCCAGCGGGCGGGGCGGGGCGCGGGCCGCAGCCGCTCCAGGTCGGCGCGCAGCTCGGCGGCAGTCTGATACCGGGCCGTGCGGTCTTTCTCCAGGGCCTTCAAAATGATCCGTTCCAGGGCTAGCGGCAGTTCCGGGTTCCGCTCGCGGGGCTTGCGGGGCGGCTGGCGGACAATCGCCTCCAGCATCCGCTCGGTGGTCTCGCCCTGGAACGGCAAGGTCCCGGTCGCCGCCTGGTAGAGCGTCGTGCCCAGGGAGAACAGGTCGGTTCGGGCATCCACTGATTCTCCCCGCGCCTGCTCCGGGGACATGTAGGCCACCGTGCCCAGGGTGGCTCCCAACCGGGTGATGGTCTCTTCGTGGGACAGGCGGTTTCGCCTGTCCTCTGGTGGAGTCACACTCCGGGGAGGCTCATCCAGCCGCTCCGCCAGCAGCTTCGCTAGGCCGAAGTCCAGGATCTTCGCCTGCCCGCGCGGCGTCACCAGGATGTTGCCCGGCTTGATGTCGCGATGGACGATGCCTTTCGAGTGGGCGGCTTCCAAGGCGTCGGCGATCTGGAGGGCCAGCTCCAGCACTTCGTGCGGCGGGGGAGGCCCGGAGCCAAGCCGTTGCTTGAGCGACTGCCCTTCCAGCAGCTCCATCACCAGGAAGGGCTGGCCCTCATGTTCGCCGATGTCATGGAGGGTGCAGATGTTCGGGTGGTTCAGGGCCGAGGCCGCCCGGGCCTCGCGCTGGAATCGCTTCAGGGCCTCCGGCTCGTGCGCCGAGGTCGCCGGCAGGAACTTCAGCGCTACATCCCGTTCCAGACGGGTATCCCGCGCCTCGTAAACTTGCCCCATGCCGCCGGCGCCGAGCGGGGCCACGATGCGGTAGGGGCCGATCTCGGAGCCGGCGGGGAACGACTCCTCTTCATCCTGCTCCTGGTCCGGCAGGCTGCCCGCCATCTCCAGCGCCGGGACCTCCAGAAACGGCTCAGCCCGGTCCGCGCAGGCCAGAAGCGTCTCGATTTCGCGGCGCAGTAGTTGGTCCCCCGCGCAGGCCCCGTCCAGGAAGGCGCTCCGCCGCGCGGGCGCCATGTCCAGCGCCGAATCGCAGATCTCCTCGACTTGTCGCCACCGCGCCGGGGCCATAGCGCGCCTTCCGGCCAAGCTCCCCTTGACAAGCAATTCTAGCACCGGCGGCGGAAGCTGGAACTTCTTCTGCCGGTTTTGCTGCCCGTTCTCGGTAATGACGGCGAGGGGGTATTAGCTATGAAGCTCACGCATGTTGTATTTACGTTGACGATCCCGGCCGCTGCGATGGCGGCTCCGGGAGACTTGGTGAAGATCATTCGCGCGCCGAATCCGGTTGCGGATGGGCGTTTTGGGGTGGTGGCTGTCGTCCAGGGCCATTTGGTGGTTAGTTCGCCAAACGACACTGTGGGTGGAGTCACAAACGTCGGTTCCGTTTACAGGTTCAACGGCATCAGCGGGCAGGTGGCGTGGCGTCTCGCCAACCCCGACCCCAACCCTAACGGCACGTCAGACTCATTCGGCGACACCTTGTTCACCATTGGCCCCAACATTCTGATTGGTGCATCGGGGGACGATCTGGGTGCCGCCACCAATGCAGGCTCAGCCTACTTGGTGGACGCCAGGACCGGCGCCTGGCTGAAGATTCCCAATCCCGAACCGAACTCCGGTGACATGTTCTCCCTCGGCGCCTTGGGGACCCTGGGGAGGAATCTGATTATCGGGGCGCCTTTTGACGATCCGCCCGGTCTGCCGAACGCCGGAACAGTCTATGTGATTGACCCTACGACCGGCGCGGTCGTGCTGCGAATCCCGCACCCGGAGCCGCTGTTGTATGGCAACTCGGACGACCGGTTCGGGCGGTCCGTCGCCGGCCATGAGGGGAACATCCTGGTGGGGGCTCCGGCCGACGATATCGCCGGGAGCTTGACGGGCGGGGCGTACCTGCTCGACGGCAAGACCGGCGCGCCGCTGTTGAGGATCTCAAACCCGGATCCACAGCCGGGCGTTTTCGTTGCCTTCGGCTACCCGGTCCGCTCCTTCGGCGGGAAGATCGTGATCTCCGCGCCGTGGCACAGGTCGGGAGGGAAGGACCTGGGGGTGGTGCACGTCTTTGACGGCAAGACAGGCGCCCTCCAGTACACCATCCAGCACCCGAATCCCATGGGCCAAAGCGATAGGGCATCCTTCGGGTGGAGCCTCGCCGAGCATGATGGTTTCCTGGCGGTAGGGGCGAGCCAAGACGATGTCAACGGCGTCAACAACGCAGGGTCGGTGTATGTGTTCGACTTGAACACCGGCCAACTGGTGATGTCGATTCACAACCCCAATCCGGTTGCCTCTGACAATATGGGCAGCACTGTTGCGTTCCACGGCGGGCAGATCGTGACCGGGGCGCGCGGCAAGGATTTCGACGGGCTTGCCGACGCGGGCGAGGTCTATGTCTTCGAGGGGCCGCGGAGGTGAGCGTTGGCGGTAGTCTCAGGCTGTGGCCGGCGCGCCCGGATGGTTGGGTGATTCCCCGTTCAGCTCGCGCACCAGCCAGAGCTTGGCCAGCCGCCAGTCTCGCTTGACGGTGTTGGGGTGGACCTGGAGGACCTCGGCAACCTCCTCGACGGTCAGCCCGCCGAAGAAGCGCAGTTCGATTACTTGGGCCTTGCGCGGGTCGAACTCAGCCAGGGCCGCGAGCGCCTCGTCAATGGCCACCAGATCTGAAGTGGGCTGCGGGGGGAGCGCCAGCCGCTCGTCCAGCGGCAGGGGGGACGCTCCCGCCGCTCGTTTGGCGCAATGCCGCGCGCGTGCGTGATCGACCAGGATGCCGCGCATCATGCGCGCGCAAAGGGCGAAGAAGTGCGCGCGATCGCGCCAGTCTGTTGTCCCACAACCGATCAGTCGCAGGTAAGTCTCGTTGAGGAGCTCGGTGGTTTGCAGGGTCTCGTTGGCGCGCCGCCGTTTCAGATAGCGGTGGGCGATCTGGCGCAAGTGGCTCTCGACCAAAGGAATCAGACGATCCAGAGCCGTCCGGTCGCCCTGGCTGTAAGCCCGAAGCAGCCCGGTGATGTCCTGCCGAGCGTCCTCTCCCATAACCGGTCTTGCCCCAACCATAGCACAGGCGGATATTCCCTTGGCAACCGCCTGGCAGCGGCCGCCGGAACTGGAAAAAACCCCGCTCTCGATGTCCGTTTTAACCGCGGATCTCGGTATAGAGAGTGAGGCCGGGGGCTGCCCAGAACCAGCCGCCGCCCGGAAAGGATGAAACCATGAAGTGGAGGATCGCTTGTGTGTTGGCGGCGTGGGCG
>VFZS01000432.1 GCA_016871095.1 Acidobacteriota bacterium | reverse complement strand
GGTGCAGGCGGCGTGTTTCCGCGGCAGCGGGGAGGATCTCGCGTTTCTGTACCGCGACGCGGTCCCGGAGCCGGCCGAGGGCGTACCCGGACAGCGAGAGCGGGTGCGCGGGGTGAGGCTGCCTTCGCTGGAGACGGATTGCGAGCTGGAGCTGCCGGGCTGGCGGCTGCGTCATCTGGCGGCCGGAGAGGCGCTGACCTTGGTGGGGCACGACGTGGCGACCACCTGCTACGAGGTCGAGGGGGCGCGCCTGAGCCACCGGCGCCAAAAGGTGGGGAGGTGCTGCTATCCGCAGGGGAACCCGCTGCGAGTCCGCAGCCTGGGCTACGGCGCTGGTAAGGCGCTCCTGGCGCCGGGTGGCAACCTGCTGGCCCTGGAGCGGGTGGACTTCCGGGCCGGACAGCGGGGCCTGTGCCTGGTGGATGTCGAGGCCGGCACGTCTCGGGACCTGCTACCACTGTCAGCCGAGGTGGCGCCGGCGTGCGCCTTTTGCCGGGACGGCGGGCAGTTGCTCACCTTGAACGAGGAGCCCGAGATGTCGGCGTGCTCGCTGCGCCTGTGGGACACCGGCACGGGCCGGCAGACGGCACACACCACCGTGGGGCTCGGTTGCCAGGCGGTGGCGCTGAACTGGCCCACGCGACGGATCGCCCTGCTGGGCGGGGGGCGCTGCGATATCGGGCTGATCGCGGCCTGAGAGATTCAGGGCCGGACCGAACGCACCCGGTCGGAGCCCAACAGCTCTTCGAGCAGAGGACTCTGCGGGTAGGGATGGCCCTTGTAGCGGCGGAAGCCCTCCCCGAACTCGAGGCCCGCCAGCCGGCCGCGGGCACGGGTGTGCTCCTCCATCATGATCAGGTAGTTGTCCACGCCGTGGTGCTTGAGCAGCCAGTTGCGCTGGCTCTCGTGCCGCGCCAGCATCCGCCGCTTGGTTTCGAACTGGTCGGCCACATTCACGATGAAATCGGGGAGCACCAGGACACCGTCGCGGTCCACGCCGCCTTCGGGATCGGTGAAGTAGAGGTGCGGGATAGCCTCCAGGGGCGGGGCGGCGTCCTCGGCGCCGGTGCGGTAGTTGGGCGCTGGAGCGATGAAGCAGGCATCGCGGACCAGCTCACTGGTGCGCTCGTGATCGCACAGGTAATCCACCGGGAAGGCGGTGATCACCAGTCCGGCGCGGTGGCGGCGCAGGATCTCGACCACGCGGCGGCGCGAGGCGTCGTCGCTGAAGATGGCCAGGTCGCGGAATTCGGCGCAGCGGTAGGTGGCCCCGATCTCGGCGGCCGCGGCGGCGGCCTCGCGGCGGCGGATCTCGGAGATCTCCTCGGCGGAGTACTCGGCGGTGCCGCAGTCACCTGGGGTCATGGTGACGATGGTGAGGTCGTGCCCGGCCGCCGCCAGCGCGGCCAGGGCGCCGCCGGCCAGGATTTCCAGATCGTCGGGATGAGCGTGGATGGCGAGGATTTTCATGTTCCTATGGCGGACTTCTCCAGAAGCGACTGCGTGAGGAAGCGGGACTTGGCGGTGGCGGTCTCGATGGCGGAGATGAGCATGGAGCGCAACCCATGCTTCTCCAGTTCGTGGATGGCGGCGATGGTGACGCCGCCAGGGGTGATGACCTGGTCCTTGAGAATGGCGGGGTGCAGGCCGGTCTCGCGCACCAGCTTGGCGGCGCCCAGCACGGTCTGCTCGGTGAGGCGGGTGGCGATGGTGCGGGACAACCCCATCTTCAAGCCGCCCTCGATGAGAGCCTCGATGACCATGTAGATGTAGGCGGGACCGGAGCCGGACAGCGCGGTCACCGCGTGCATCATCTCTTCCTCGACGAAGGTGACATAGCCGACGGCCCCGAGGATGCTCTCGACCAGGCGGCGCTGCTCGGGAGTCCCGGCGCCGTTGGAGGTCACCGCGGTGGCGCCCTCGTCCACCACCACGGGGATGTTGGGCATGGCGCGGAAGATGGGGATGCGCCGGCCGAGCAGCTTCTCGATGAGGGCGATGGGCACGGCGGCCGCCACCGAGATCAGGATCTGGTCTTCGCGCAGCGCGCCGCGGATCTCTTCCAGGACGGCGGGCAAGGTGTAAGGCTTGACGGCCAGAATGACGACGCCGGCGGAGGCCACCGCCTCGCGGTTGCCGCCGACGGTTACCTGGATGCCGAAACGCCCGGCGACTTCCCCCGCGCGCTCGGGATTGACGTCGGTGGCCACCAGGTGGCCGGAGTCGGCGACGCCGCTCTTGAGGATCCCGCCGATGAGTGCGGCGCCGATGTTGCCGGCGCCCAGCAAGGCGATGCGCTGCATATCAGGCATTCCGGACATTGTACTCCGCGGGGCCAGCCGAGGGGAGGGGGTTGACCCAGGCATGACTATTTGGCAAAATGGCCAAATATGAGCATGACCGCCAGACAACTGGCTCGCTATGAGGCTCGCGCCCGGGTGGTCAAGGCCCTGGCCCATCCCACCCGGCTGTTCCTGGTGGATCAACTGTCCCGCAGCGACCACTGTGTGGCGGAGCTGACCCGCATGGTGGGCGTGGACATGTCCACCGTTTCCAGGCACCTCTCGGTTCTCAAGGCGGCGGGCATCGTGCAGGACCTCAAGCGCGGCTCGAAGGTGATCTACCGGCTGCGGGTACCCTGCATTCTGACGTTCTTCGAGTGCGCCAGCGAGGTGCTGGAGACGGTGGCCGAGGAGCAGCGGAAGTGCATCCGCTGATGAGGTAGGCCGGTGGGGTACTGGAAGAGCGAGTGGAAGGCGCTGGCGGTTCTGCTGCTGCTGTTTCTGGCCGCCTTCCACCTTCCGGTGGGCGCGCCGCGGTTTGACGGGGCGGTGCTGGAGGCCCTGCACCTGGTGAAGTGGTACGCGCGGGAGCACGTGCTGCTGTGCCTGGTTCCGGCCTTTTTCATCGCAGGGGCGATTTCCGTGTTCGTCAGCCAGGCCGCAGTGATGAAGTACCTGGGCGCCGGCGCCAACAAGGTTCTGGCTTACGGGGTGGCCTCGGTGTCGGGGACCATCCTGGCGGTGTGCTCATGCACCGTGCTGCCGCTGTTCGCGGGCATCCACCGGATGGGCGCGGGGCTGGGGCCGGCCTGCGCGTTCCTGTACTCGGGACCCGCGATCAACGTGCTGGCGATCGTGCTCACGGCGCGAGTGCTGGGGCTGCGCCTGGGCGTCGCCCGCGCCTTGGGGGCCGTCCTGTTCAGCGTGCTGGTGGGACTGCTGATGCACTTGCTGTTCCGCCGCGAGGAAGCCGTGCGGGCCGCGCAGGCCGCTAGCACCCCGGCTCCCGACGGCGTGCGACCACTGTGGCAGACCGCCGTGTACTTCGCCACCATGGTGGCGGTGCTGGTGTTCGCCAACTGGTCCCGGCCGCAGGCCGGCGCCGGGATCTGGTCGGCGCTGTTCACAGTGAAGTGGACTCTGGTGGCGCTGGCGGCGGCGGCCCTGGGGGTGGCGCTGGTGATCTGGCTCCGGCTGGCCTGGTGGAAGGTGGCGCTGGCGGCGGCGCCGGCGGCGGCACTGGCGGCGGCATGGCCGCAGCATCCGGAACTGGCCTTCGCGGGAGGGGTGGCCGGTTTGGCGGTGATCACCAGCACAGCGGAGGGAGAGCCGCTGCACTGGTTCATTGCCGCGTGGAACTTCGCCAAGCAGATTCTGCCGCTGCTGCTGGCGGGGGTTGCAGTGGCCGGAGCTCTGCTGGGACGGCCCGGCGGCGAGAGACTGATCCCGTCGGCCTGGGTGAGCAGCCTGGTGGGCGGCAACTCGCTCGGGGCGACCCTGTTCGCGGCGGTGGCCGGGGCGTTCATGTACTTCGCCACACTGACCGAGGTGCCCATTTTGGAGGGGCTGTTGCGCAACGGCATGGGGCAGGGTCCGGCGCTGGCGCTGCTGCTGGCCGGGCCGGCGCTCTCGCTGCCCAGCATGCTGGTGCTGGGGAGCCTGATGGGGTGGAAGAAGACGGCGGCCTTCGTGATCCTAGTGGTGGTGATGGCGACAGTGACGGGATTGATCTACGGAGCGCTGGTGGGGTGACATGACAGACAGAGCGAGATTTGGCTTCCTGCTGTGGTGGTGGCTGGTGTGCGCCGCGGGATGCGCCAGTGGCGCGCCAGTGCAGAAGGTCATCGCCTATTACTTCCACGTGACCGCGCGGTGCGTGACCTGTCAGGCCATAGAGCAGTACGCCAAAGAGGCGGTCGAGCGGGGGTTTCCGGAGGAACTGAAGAAGGGAGTCCTCGAGTGGCGTCCGGTCAACGTTCAGTTGCTGGAGAACCGCCATTTCATCAAGGACTACAAACTGTACACGCGGTCCCTGGTACTGGTAAAAGTCCGCGACGGGAAACAGACGGAGTGGAGGAACCTGGAGAGGGTCTGGGAGCTGGTGGGCCGCAAGAGCGATTACCTGTAGTACGTGCGTGCTCACGTGAGCACGTATCTGGGGGAGTGATGGAGGCCGCACTTGCCGGCGCCGTCTCCGCGCTGTGGCTGGGGATTCTGACTTCGGTCAGCCCCTGTCCGCTGGCCACCAACGTCGCGGCGCTGTCGAGGATCGCCAGGCACCTATCGTCTCCGAGGCGCGTCCTGCTGACGGGTGCGGCTTACTCGGCAGGCCGGGCTTTGGCGTACGTGGCGCTGGCCGCCCTCCTGGCGGGTAGCCTGTTAGCGATCCCGGACGTCTCCTTCTGGCTCGAGCTGCACATGAACAAGCTGCTCGGGCCCGTGCTGATCCTGGTTGGACTGGTACTGCTCGGTGTGCTCCGGTTCAGGCTGCCGGGGCTCTCGCTGGGCGCCGGGCTGGAGAAGCGGCTGGGCGGCGCGGGCCCGTGGGGGGCGTGCGTGCTGGGGGTGATCTTCGCGCTGTCCTTCTGCCCGGTGTCGGCGGCGCTGTTCTTCGGAAGCCTGCTGCCGCTGACGCTGAAGAGTGGCTCGACGCTGGGTCTGCCCTTGTCGTACGGGCTGGGAACCGCCGCGCCCGTATTCTCCTTCGGGCTGCTGGTGGCCCTGGG
>VFZS01000431.1 GCA_016871095.1 Acidobacteriota bacterium | reverse complement strand
CGTCGGGAATGTGCATGCGAGTAATCACGGTAGCACGATCCGGGCAAGCGTGCCACCGCCGTCAGGGACCGAACCCGGCCCGGAACGGCCCGACCTGGTCCGCCCCGCCCGCCGGCTGCGGTAGTATGAGAGCTTGGGGATGGAGACCTTGATTCTCATCCCATCTGTACGTTTGAACAGGAGAGCCGATACATGGCATACGTCGTTGTGGACACCTGCACCAAGGACAACCTGTGCGTGGACGCCTGCCCGGTGGACTGCATCCACCCCAAGCAGGACGAGCCGGACTTCGAGGCGGCCACGCAGGTGTGGATAGATCCGGAAGCTTGCATCGACTGCGGCGCCTGCATTCCGGTGTGCCCCTCCAATTCCATCTTCATCCTGGAGGAGCTGCCCGCGGACAAGGCGGAGTTCGCCGCCAAGAACGCCGCCTACTACGGCAAGTAAGACCGGTGGGGCAGGCGTTCAGCCTGCCTTCCGCACGTTCGCCTGAGCCACCGCGGTAGGGGATCCCATGCCGACCCTGGCGCAAGTTCTGGCGGAACACACCCGCGAGGGCGTGCTATGGGAGCCCCTGGACTCGAGGCGCATCCGCTGTTTCGCCTGCGGCCACTACTGTCCCATCTTCGAGGGCCAGCCGGGTGTGTGCAAAGTCCGCTTCAACCGCGGCGGCCGGCTCCAAGTCCCGTGGGGCTACGTCGCCGGAGCGCACTGCGATCCCATCGAGAAGAAACCCTTCTTCCACGTACGTCCGGGCGCGGCGGCCTTCAGCTTCGGGATGCTGGGCTGCAACCTGCACTGCCCCTTCTGCCAGAACTGGGTGACTTCGCAGGCGCTGCGCGATCCCCGGGCGGTCTCGCGGCCGTTGCAGGCCAGTCCCGAAGAGATCGTGCGCCAAGCCCTCAAGTCGGGCGCCGAGATAGTGGTGAGCACTTACAACGAGCCGCTGATCACGGCCGAGTGGGCGGCGGCCATCTTCGAGCAGGCCCGTCCGCACGGGCTGCTGACCGGCTTCGTCTCCAATGGCTACGCCCATCCCCGGGTGCTGGAGTACCTGCGGCCGTGCCTGGACCTTTTCAAGGTTGACCTCAAGTGTTTCGACGACCGAAACTACCGCCGTTTGGGGGCCCGGCTGGAGCCGGTCCTCGACAGCATCCGGAGCATCCACCGGATGGGGTTCTGGATGGAAGTGGTCACCCTGGTGGTGCCGGGCTTCAACGACTCGGATGAGGAGCTGGCGCGCATCGCCGGCTTCCTGGCCGGGGTCTCAGTGGACATCCCCTGGCACGTGACCGCCTTTCACAGCAACTACAAGATGGATGACGGCGGCTCGACGCCGCCGGAGAGCCTGGCTCGCGCCGCCCGCATCGGACGCGGCGCGGGGTTGCGCTACGTATACTCCGGCAACCTGCCGGGCCGGCTCCCAGGCGGGGAGGACACTTTCTGCGCCGGCTGCGGCGCGGCCTTGATCCGCCGCTACGGGTACCGGGTGACGGACTACCGCCTGACCGCGGAGGGCCGCTGCCCGGAGTGCTCGCGTGAACTACCGGGCCGTTGGCGGCGCTGACTCCAGGGGGAACGTTCCGTCTGTCCCCGTTGGCGGGCTTCAGGAGGACTATAATGAGCGGGCATGATGCTAGTTGCGGTGCTGGCCGGTTTTGTGTGCATCGCCGTCCTCAGCCCTCTGCCGGTGCTCGGGCCGATGCTCGGCGGGTTCGTCGCAGGGCTGATCGCCGGCGGCGGAGCGGGCCGGGGCGCGGGCGCCGGTTTCCTGAGCGGCGTGTTGGGCGGCCTGGTGTTCTGGGCGTTCCTGGCCCTGGTGGGGGCCGGTTTGGGCGGGATTCTGGGCGGCCTCATCGGCGGGTTGATCGGCCTGGGGGTGTTCATGTTCTCGCTCTACGCCGGGCTGCTGGCGCTGGTGGGCGGCGCCGTGGGCGGTCACCTGCGGCGGAATTGAGGCGACGCCTCAGCCCGTTCGCGGCCACTTCCAGATGGCCAGGGCGTTGCGGCCCAGGATCCACTCCTTGTCGTGGTCGGCGAAGAAGGGGATGTCTTCGCGGATGAGGCGCAGCTCGTCAGGCAACGGGATGCGGCGCGTCTGGTCCACCATGCCGGTGCCGAACAGCAGCCGGCGCGGGCCGAAGACGTCGTAGACGCTGCGTCCGAAGGGGTGCACGTCCAGGTACGGGTATGCCTTGGTCTTGGAAGCGGTGTACAGCTCGGTGAACTTAACCCACACGTTCCGGTAACGCGCCAGGCGCAGCAAGGAGTCGTTCTCGACCCAGGGCGGGCGCGCAATGACGTCGGGCCGTCCCAGGTGGTCCACGACGACCTTTACCCGCGGGAAGCGCCGCACCATGTCCTCCAGTTGCGGGATCTGCGCGGGGGCAATGAACACATTGAACACCGCGCCCAGTTCCTCGGCCTTCCGCCACAGCGGGTAGTTGGCGGGCGCGTTGAGCCACTGCTCCCTGGGCTGGTAGATGGGGCTGAGGCGCATCCCCGCGAGGCCGTTCTGGCGGACCTCGCGTTCGAGGACCGCCGCGTTGTTCGGATGGTGCGGATCGATCAGGCCGTGGCCCACGAAGAGCCGCGGGAACCGGCGCACGCACTCGGAAATGTAGCGGTTGTCCCAGCCGTACTGGCGAATCTGAACGAGCACGGCGCGGTCCACGCGGTGCGCCTTCATCTCTTCCAGGTAGCGCTCGAGGCTGCCGTCTTCAGTCTGCGGGCGGATGCCCGGTTCGGGCGGCTGGGGCGGATAGCGTTTCAGGTCCAGCGACCAAACGTGCATGTGGGTGTCAATGATGGGGGCGGTGGAACCGGCCGCGAGAGCCGTGCCCGCCAACAGGAACCGGCGGCGCGAAGGCGGTGTGTCTGGCATGGTGCTTGTGCTTATGATAAGGGTCATGATCCGATCTTTGCTGTGGTGGCTGCTTTTCGTGTCTCTGGCGGCCGGCCAGACCACGCTGGTGATCACAACGCCGATGACTCCGCCCGCCTGGGCGCTGCTGGAGCGCGAGCTGCTGCGGGCGAACTCGGAAGCCTGCGAGCGGTTCGCCGCGAAGTACCTGGACGAGCGGGGCTACCTGCTGCACACGCCGCGCTGGGGCACGCTGGACGGCCCCGACGACGCCATCGAGACCTTTTACAACTGGACGCTGCTCCACGCGCTGGGCGGCTCGGATGCAGTGCTGCACCTGTTCAAGAAAGCGTACGAAGGGCACTTGAAGCAGTACATGGAGCTGCGAACCACCAAGACCGAGCTGGCCCGGAACGGCGCCTACTACAAGGAGTTCATCACCCAGTCGGACTGGTTCCACACCGGTGAGGGCATGCGCGGCTTCATGTTCCTGGGGCTGTCGGACCCAGCCGACGAGCGCTTCCGCGCGCGGATGCGTCGCTTCGCGGGCCTGTACATGAACGAGGATCCCGAGGCCCCCAACTACGATCCCCAGCACCGCATCATCCGCAGCCTGTGGACCGGCAGCAAGGGGCCGATGCTGCGCAAGGCCACCACCTACGACTGGGTCGGAGATCCGGTGCCGGGCCGGTTTCACCTGCTGCACAGCCCCGCCGGGCGGCGCGAGATGCTGGATCTGCCGGCGTTCTACTCCAGGATGCTCGCGCACTGCGATGAGTACCTGGACAGCGTAGGCGATCATCCCCTCAACCTGGCCGCCACCAACCTGGCGCTCAACGCCTACATGCTCACGCACGATAAGAAGTACCGGGATTGGGTGCTCGAATACGTGAACGCCTGGAAGGAGCGGATCGCCGCCAACGGCGGCAACATCCCCACCAACATCGGGCTGGACGGCAAGATCGGCGGCGAGTACGGCGGCAAGTGGTACAAGGGCACCTACGGGTGGAACTTCACCATCTTCGACGGGGAGATCGAGCAGACCGCGCACCGCAACACCTTTGACTCCGGCGCGTGGCCGGGCTTCGGCAACGCCCATCTGCTGACCGGAGATCCCGCCTACATCGCGACGTTGCGGCGCCAACTGGACAACCTGTACGCGCAGCAGAAGACGGTGGATGGCAAGGTCATGATCCCCCACATGTACGGCGATCCGCGCGGTCATCGTTACAGCGGCCAGGAGAGCTGGTATCAGTGGACGACGAACCTCTTCCCCAACCGCCTGACGGAGATCTACCTGTGGTCGGGGGACCGCAAGGACCTGGAGCGAGTGCCCAAGACCGACTGGATCGCGTTCCTGGAGGGCCAGCAGGCGGACTACCCGGAAAAGGCGCTGCGCGCGGAACTGGCCGCTATCCGGGCCACCGTGGAAGCCATGCGCCGCGACCCCACCACGCCGGATACGCGGCTGGCCGACTGGCTGATGGGCTTCAATCCAGCCCGCACCGACGCCCTGGTGAAGCTGACGCTGGGCGGCTACCTCACCGGCAACATCTGGACGCTGCACAGCCGGGTGCGGTACTTCGATCCCGCGCGGCGGAGGTCCGGGCTGCCGGACGCGGTGGCGGCTCTGGTGGAGAAGCTGAGCGCCGAGTCGGTCACGCTGAGCCTGGTGAACATCGACGTCGTGCAGCCGCGGACTGTGCTGGTACAGGCCGGGGCGTATGGCGAGCACCAGTTTGCGGGGGCAACGCTGAGCGGCCGGGCGGTGGCGCTGGATGCGCCGTACGTGGCGATGCGCCTGGAGCCGGGCTGCGGCGCGCGTCTCGAGCTCCGCATGAAGCGGTATGCGAACCAGCCCACCCTGGCGCGCCCCTGGGAGCGCGGCTGGATGGTGGTGCGGTAGTGTAGTGCGTCGCAAGAAGTGCGTGCTATGCAAGCCGGTGGCGCAGGCCATCGTAAGGTACGGCCTGCGCAAAGGCAGACGACGAAAGACGATCGTCTGCCCCACCAAGATAGCCTGCAGTAGCTTCCCCTCTGCTACGCCGCCAGGAGTTCGTCCACCAGGCGCTGCATGCGCTGGTAATGGCTGCCGGCCCAGTAGAGGCGGTCGCAGCCGGGGCACTGGCGGAACTCGTCGTAGCGTTCGC
>VFZS01000430.1 GCA_016871095.1 Acidobacteriota bacterium | reverse complement strand
ACTCCACTGGCACTATCCGCTCGACAAGCCGCATTTCCTCGGGGGACGTTCCTGCGGCGCCATCCGGCAGGGAGACTTCAAGCTGATTCAGTTCTTCGACGACGGCGCGCTCGAGCTTTACGACTTGAAGAGCGACCCCGGCGAAACCGCCAACTTGGCCGCGCGGATGCCGGCGCGGGCGAAGGAGCTGCGCCAGTCGCTGGAGACGTGGAGGCGCGGCTTGCCCGCGGTGATATGATGGCCCTTTAGCGCTGGCCCACGGCGCAGTGTCAGGAACCGCTCATGCCACAGAAGGCGCTCATTTTCGTAGTCGCGCTGGCCACGCTTCTGCTGTCTGCCTGCGCGCCAGCTCAACGCACCGGAGCTACCTCCAAGATGACCCAACAACCGTTCGGAAAGACGCCCGCGGGCGAGGACGTCGCCCTTTACACGCTCACCAACTCGAAGGGGTTTGCAGCCGCGATCACCACTTTCGGAGGCATCGTCGTTTCCCTGAAGGCCCCCGACCGCGCCGGCCGCGCGGCCGACGTGGTGTTCGGCTTCGAGAACCTGGAAGGCTACCTCAAGGGACACCCGTACTTCGGGGCCATTATCGGCCGTTACGGCAACCGCATCGCCAAGGGCCGCTTCACGCTCGACGGCGTCGCTTACAAGCTGGCCCAGAACAACGGTGAGAACCACCTGCACGGCGGGATCAGCGGATTCGACAAAGCCGTGTGGAAGGCGCGCGAAGCGGCGGCCCAGGACGGGCCCAGTCTGGAGCTGAGCTACCTGAGCCAGGATGGCGAGGAAGGTTACCCGGGTAACCTCGCCGTGACCGTCACCTACACGCTGACCGAGGCCAACGAGCTGCGCATCGACTACCTCGCCACCACCGACCAGCCCACCGTGCTCAACCTGACCAACCATTCCTACTTCAACCTGGCGGGGCAGGGCGAGGGCGACATACTGGGGCACGTGGTGACGATCAATGCCGACCGTTTCACACCCGTGGATGCGGGACTGATCCCCACCGGCGAGCTGCGCCCGGTCGAGGGCACGCCCTTCGATTTCCGGCAGCCGCGGGCCATCGGCGAGCGCATCAGCGCGCCCGACGAGCAGATCCGGCTGGGCCTGGGCTACGACCACAACTACGTATTGAACGGCGCGGCGGGCACGCTGCGACTGGCCGCGCGCGTGCTGGAGCCTTCCTCGGGCCGCCTCATGGAGGTGCACACCACCGAGCCGGCCATGCAGCTTTACACCGGCAACTTCCTGGACGGCACGCTCACGGGCAAGGGCGGCAAGGTGTATCGTCACCGTTACGGCTTCTGCATGGAGACACAGCACTACCCCGATTCGCCCAATCAGCCGGGCTTCCCCAGCGTGGTGCTGAGGCCGGGCGGACGCTACCAGACCACGACGGTCTACAAGTTCTCGACGGGCGAGCGGCCATGAACGCGGTTCGCGTCCTGTTAGCGCTGGCGGCCGGTGTAGCCCTCGGGGCAGAATCCCTGCGGCCCCCCGCGGTTCCGCTGATCACACATGACCCCTACTACAGCGTGTGGTCCATGGCGGACCGGCTCACGGACGAACCCACCCGCCACTGGACCGGGGCGGAGCAGCAACTGGCCGGCCTGGCGCGCATCGACGGCAGCGCCTGGCGCTTCCTGGGCTCCTGGGCGCGCGGCGGTCCGGCCATGCGCCAGATCGCTCGCGAGGTCACGCCCACGCGCACCATCTACCGCTTCGAGCAGTCCGGCGTGGCTCTCGAGCTGACTTTCCTCACCCCCGCCCTGCCGGACGATCTGGACCTGCTGTCGCGCCCGCTCACCTACGTCATCTTCGAGGCGCGCTCCACCGATGGACGGCCCCATCAGGTGAGCCTGCACTTCGATTGCGGGGCGCAACTGGCGGTGAACACCGTCGAGCAGCGGGTGACCTGGTCGCGGCTGAAGATCGGCGACCTGGCGGTGCTGCGCGTGGGCTCGGTTGAGCAGCAGGTGCTGAGCCGCTCGGGCGACAACCTGCGCATCGACTGGGGCTACTTCTACCTGGCCGTGCCGCCCCAGGCGGGCGCCTCGACGCTCGCCACCACCCAGCGCACGCGGCAGCTCTTCGCCGAGTCCGGCGAGTGGCCGGCCAACGACGAGCTGGAGCCGCCCGCGCAGACCGGCCGCAACCAGATCACGCTGGCGGCTCGCTTCGACTTGGGCGAAGTGGGCGCGGAGCCGGTGTCGCGTTACGTTCTGGCGGCCTACGACGACCTCTTCTCGATCCAGTACTTCCACCGCAACCTGCGCCCCTGGTGGCGGCGCGGGGGCGCCGGAGCGGACGAGTTGCTGACTTCCGCGGCGCGGGATTTCCCCGCGCTCGGTGAACGCTGCCGGCGCTTCGATGAGGAGCTGACCGCGGCCCTGGTCAAGACCGGCGGGCGGAAGTATGCCGACATCGCGGTGCTGGCCTACCGGCAGACGCTGGCGGCACACAAGCTGGCGGCCGATATCGACGGCACGGCGCTCTACTTCTCGAAGGAGAATTTCTCAAACGGCTGCATCGGCACTGTGGACGTGACCTATCCCTCGGCGCCCTTCTTCCTGGCGCTTAGCCCCGCGCTGCTCAAGGCCATGCTCACGCCGGTATTCGACTACGCCGCGCTGCCCCGCTGGCCGTGGCCTTATGCGCCCCACGACCTCGGCCAGTATCCGCTGGCCAACGGGCAGGTGTACGGGGGCGGGGAGAAGAGCGAGGAACGCCAGATGCCGGTCGAAGAGAGCGGCAACATGCTCATCCTCACCGCCGCGCTGGCCCGCGTGGAAGGCAACGCCGAGTACGCGCGCAGGTACTGGCCGCTGTTGACCAAGTGGGCCGAGTACCTTCGCGCCAAGGGCCTGGACCCGGAGAACCAGCTCAACACCGACGACTTCGCCGGGCACCTGGCCCACAACGCCAATCTCTCGGTCAAAGCCATCGCGGCCCTGGGGGCCTATGCCCAGCTTGCGGAGAAGTTGAACCTGCCGGAGGTGGCCGGGTCGTACCGCGCACTGGCCCGGCAGATGGCGGACCAGTGGATGAAGATGGCCGACGACGGCGATCACTACCGCCTGGCCTTCGACCGGCCCGGCACCTGGAGCCAGAAGTACAACCTGGTGTGGGACCGCCTGCTCGGCCTAGACTTGTTCCCGCCCGAAGTGGCGCGCCGGGAGATCGCTTACTATTTGACGAAGCAGAACCGCTACGGTCTGCCGCTCGACAACCGCGAGACCTACACCAAACTGGACTGGATCCTGTGGACCGCCACCCTGGCCGAGCGCCCGGAGGAATTCGCTGCCCTGATCGAGCCGGTGTGGCGCTTTCTCGATGAGTCGCCCTCGCGCGTGCCCATGACCGACTGGTACTGGACCCTGGAGGGCAAGCAGCGCGGCTTCCAGGCGCGCTCCGTGGTGGGCGGCGTCTTCATCAAACTGCTGGCGGCGCGGCTCCTGCCGCAATAGATGGCGCTGCCCGCGGATACGGCTGCCGAGCCGCGCGCGTCAGCAAGCGGTTTCCGAGACCAAGGGTCTCGGCAGAGGAGGGACTTGATGCAGCGAACGATATCGTTCACGCTCAACGGCAAGCCGGTGCAGGTGACGGTCGATGACGAGCGCATGCTCCTGTGGGTGCTGCGCTACGACCTCGGTCTCACCGGCGCCAAGTTCGGCTGTGGCGAGGGCCTGTGCGGCGCCTGCACGGTCATCGTGAACCGGGAGGCGGTACTCTCCTGCGTTACGCCGGTTAAGGAGGTGGCCGGCAAGCAGGTGCTGACCATCGAGGGCCTCAGCCGGAACGGGCGGCTCCACCCCATCCAGGAGGCTTTCTTGATGCACCACGCCTTCCAGTGCGGTTTCTGCACGCCGGGCATGATTCTCCACGCATACGCGCTGCTTCAGAAGACCCCGCGGCCGGCGCGCGCCGACATCATACGCCACATGGACGGCCACTTGTGCCGCTGCGGATCGCACCATCGCATCGTGACGGCCATCCAGGAGGCCGCCGGAGCGGCGAAAGGGGGTGTCCGATGACCACCCATGGCGCCACGCTGAGCCGCCGCGAGCTGCTTACCGGCCCGGGCTTGTTCCTGTTCTTCCGGGTGGAGGCGGCCTTCCCGCAGCCTGGCAGACAGGGTTACCCCTCTGACTTCAACGCCTACCTGCGCGTAGGCGCCGACGAGCGGGTCACCTGCTTCGTCGGCAAGGTGGAACTCGGTCAGGGATCAAAGACCTCGCTGGCGCAGTTGCTGGCTGAGGAGCTGGATGTGGCGCTGGATTCGGTGGACATGGTGATGGGCGATACCGACCTTTGTCCCTGGGATGGGGGCACCTTCGGCTCGCAAAGCCACCGCATCTTTGGTCCGGTTTTGCGGGGCGCGGGGGCAGAGGCCAGGGCAGTCCTCCTCCAACTGGCGGCGGAGCGCCTCCAGGCGCCGGCCGAGCGGCTTCGGGTGGAAGGAGGCGTGGTCACTGACCCCTCCGCCACGGACAAGCGCGTCACCTACGCGCAACTCGTGCAGGGCAAGCGCATCGAACGCCATCTCGAGAAGACGCCGGTGAAACCGGTGAAGGCCTATACGGTGGTCGGGCAGTCGCCCCGGCGCAAGGATGCCCTCGAGAAGGTAACCGGCAGGGCCCGGTACGCCGGCGACATGACGCTCCCCGGAACGCTGCACGCGCGCGTCCTCAGGCCCCCGGCGCACGGCGCGACCCTGAAGGGCGCCGATACCGCCGCCGCCGAGAAGATCGAGGGCGCGCGGGTGGTGCGGGACGGCGACCTGATCGCCATACTCCACGAGCGGCCGGACGTGGCCGACAAGGCCCTGGAACTGATCCGGCCCAAGGCGCAGTTCATCCGCCCAGAACCCTCCGTGGACGACAAGTCCATCTTCGAGCACCTGCTCAAGACCGCGCCGCCACCCCGCGCAGTGGGCGAGAGCGGCAACCTTGCTGAGGGCGAGAAGCTTGCCTCGACCATCACCAGCGAGACCTACCTCAACAGCTACGTGG
>VFZS01000429.1 GCA_016871095.1 Acidobacteriota bacterium | reverse complement strand
GGCAGACACCGCGGCCGCCGGCGTTGATGACCAGGGTGGCGTTTTCGCTGGCGAAGTTGCCCGCAATGGAGCCTTTGGAACCGGCCGGCCCCACGTTCAGGGGAAAGTCCGATTCCACCGCGTCCAGGGCCACGGGCCCCATGACCACCGCGGCCCCGATGCGCTCCGCCAGGGCCTTGACCTGTGGCCCGGCGTTGACCGCCCCGCCGCCCACGCGCAGCGCGATGCGCGCGTGGCGCAGGATCGCCGCCGCCGCCTCGCGCACCTGGGCCGGATCCGGACGCACGGCGCCGCCCGGCTTCGGCGCCGGACGCAGCAGCCGCTCGAGGTTGTACTCGTGAGCGGCGGCCTGGAGATTCATCGGAAGGAACAGGTTGACCGGCCCCGCGCTTCCGGGCTCGCGCGTCTTGGCCAGGGCCTCCCGCGCCACGGTGTAGACGTTCCGCGGGTCGATCAGCACATAGGCGCCCTTGGACATGGCCGCGGCCGCCCGCGCAAAACCGAACTGGCCGTCGCGCAGGAGCTGCTGCATGTTCGGCCCTTCGCAGGCCGTGGTCTTGTCGCCCGCCAGCACCAGGAACCCGCAGCCGTTGCTCATGCCGGTGTTCTGCGCGATGAGAGTGTTGAACCAGCCGGGGCCAATCGAGGTGAAGACCACGGACTCGATGCCGCAAACCCATCTCAGCGCCGCCGCCGCGTGGGCGGCGATGGCCTCGTGCTGCACGTCCACCACGCGCAGTCGCCCGTCCTGGTGGTATGGATGGAGCGCCTCCAGCAGCGGCGTGTTGCCGTGACCTCCCACGCCGAAGGCGTAGCGGATGCCGTTCTCCACCAAAAACGCCGCCAGCGCTTCGGCCATGGTCATCTTCTGAAAGTGAGCCACCCGGCGCCTCCTCACAGTCCGATCGAGATGTACTTGGAGTAAAGGAACTCGTCCAGTCCCTGGTAGCCGCCCTCGCGGCCGTACCCGCTGTCCTTGATGCCGCCGAAGGGGCACTGCGCCGTCGCCGGAACCAGGTCGTTGACGCCCACGATGCCGCATTCCAGCCGCTCGCTGGCCAGGATGGCCGTACGCAAGTCACTGGTGAACAGGTAGCCGGCCAGGCCGAAGGGCGTGGCGTTGGCCCGGGCGATGGCCTCCTCGAAGTCGCGGAAGCCGCATACCGGAGCGATCGGGCCAAAGGGCTCCTCGTGCAGCACGCGCGCGGACTCGGGCACGTCGGTAAGCACTGCGGGCTCGTAAAAGTAGCCGCGCTCGAAGCCGGCCGGACACCCGCCGCCCGCGAGCAGCCGCGCCCCCTTGCCGATGGCGTCGGCGACGAATTCCCGCGTCTTCTTCAGCCCGTCCTCATTGGCCAGCGGTCCCAGTTCGGTGCTCTCGTCCAGCCCGTCGCCGATCCGCATGCTGCGCACTTCCGCCACCAGGATCTCCTCGAACTTCTTCCGTATGGACTCCTGCACGAAGATGCGCGTGATGGAGATGCAGACCTGGCCCATGTTGCGGAACTTCGCGCGCGCCGTCTGGCGGGCGGCCGTTTCGACGTCGGCATCCTCAAAGATCAGAATGGGCGCGCTGCCTCCGAGCTCGAGCGCCACCTTCTTGAGCTGGGCTCCGGCGTCGCGGGCGATGATGCGCCCGACTTCGACCGAGCCGGTGAGGCTGACCTTCTTCACCGCCGGGTGCGACAGCAGCACCGGGCCTACCGCGGAGGAAGGACCCAGGATCAGGTTGATCACGCCCGGCGGCACGCCGGCGTCCTCGCAGGCCTGCACAATCGCCAGCGACGACAGCGGGGTCTGCGTGGCGGGCCGCACCACCATGGTGCAACCCGCGGCCAGCGCCGCCGAAATCTTGCGCGCCGGCAGCACCGACGGGAAGTTCCACGGGGAAATTGCCGCCGCCACGCCCAGCGGCTGCCGGATGACCCAGTGCCGCTTCCGGGTGGTGTGCGCGGGCACGATGTCGCCGTAGACGCGCTTGGCTTCCTCGGAATACCACTCGAAGTAGTCCGCGGTGGCGTTCACCTCGGCGCGCGATTCCACGATGGGCTTGCCCATCTCCAGCGTCATCCAGCGCGCGTACTCTTCCTTGCGCTCGCGAATCAGGTCCCCCACCCGGCGCAGGCGCCGGGAGCGTTCCCACGCCGACAGGCCCGCCCAGCCCGGGAACGCGGCCGCGGCCGCCTCCACCGCGCTGGCGGCCTCGGCGGCGCCGCCGTAAGGGATGCGGCAGACCATCTCCCTGGTGGCGGGATTACAGACCTCGATGGTGGCGCCGGAGGCGGCTTCGCGCCACTCTCCGTTGATGTACAGCTTCAGTCGTGCAGTGTCCATGGCTCCTCACAGGAAAAACGCCAGCACGAACAGCAGCGCCGCCAGCGCGACCATCAGCCGGTAGGCCGAGCGGATGCCGTGCTTGTGCGACACCGCGCCGATGGCCGCGGGCCCTATGGACGAGCCCAGCAGGCCCAGCGCGAAGATTATCGCGAACACGCTGCCGTACAGCGAAGGCGCGAACCGCCCCAGCGTCAGCCCCACAATGGTTGGGAACAGCGGTGCGAAGAACATCCCCAGCGCAATCGCGCAAGCGCCGGCCAGGGCCGTTCCGCCCCGCAAAGTCATCAGCAGGAGGATCACCGCCGTACCCAGAGCGGCCGAGGCCACGGTCGCTTTCCCAAGGTCCGTGGTCACCCACTGCGAAGCGGCCAGGCGGCCCACCATCATGGCCACCCAGAAAAACGAAAAGATGACCGCGGCGCGCTTCTCGTTGAAACCCGCGTTCTTCAGATAGGTGGTAGTCCAACTGGCGGCCGATACCTCCAGTCCGATGTAGCAGAACAGGCCCAGGCCCGCCAGCAGGACCACGGGGTTGGCCAGCAGGCCGAACGCCACCGAGACGTCGAAGCCGCTCGAGAGCGCGGGGTAGGAAGAAAGCGCCGCGGGAACCGCCGCGGCGCCGGCCACCAGCGCGAACACCCTCAGCCCGGCGGAGAACCCGATCCGATCCACCAGCCGGCTCGCCAGGAAGGGCACGACGAACGCCCCCAGTCCGAAGAACACGTTGCCCAGGTTGCTGGCCGCCGCGGGGTTGTCCGGTCTCAGCGCGGGCAGCAGGGTGTTGCCCCCGGCATTAACGCAACTGCCCCCGATCCCGAGCACCACCGCCGCAGCGAAGGCGGCCGCGGGACGGCGCGCGGCGCCGAATAGCGCCATGGCCACCGCCACAATCACGAAGCCCGCGACCAGCACCGGGCGGTGGCCGTAACGATCCAGCGCCGGGCCGACCAGCAGCGTGACCACTAGTGTAGTCACCTGCCAGGCCATCAGCAGGCGGCCCATCCGGGCGTCGTCCAGCGACAGGCGCTCGGCCAGGCGCAGCTTGATGCTGCCGGGAAAGACCACCGCCATACCGAAGGTGAACACGGCCAGGATGGCGACCAGGAAAGTGAGGCTCATGGGAAGTCG
This sequence comes from Acidobacteriota bacterium, assembly GCA_016871095.1. Taxonomy (GTDB): domain Bacteria; phylum Acidobacteriota; class Terriglobia; order Bryobacterales; family Bryobacteraceae; genus VFZS01. Next base: position 1,566 of record VFZS01000429.1, on the reverse strand, counting down.
GTTCTCATCTGGTTATGATATATTGATTTTGCTGCAATGTAAATGACAGCCTGACATCCTCAGGAGGTTCCCATGCTTACGGCTCGTGCCGGAGGGCTGGTTCTGGCGGCGATGCTGGCGGCGCAGTCTCTTGGACAGCCGCCCAAGGTTCCGCCTCCCGGGGCGCGCGGCGCGCGCCTGGAAGGTCCCCTGGTTCGGATCGCGTCGCAGTTTGCGGGTCCGGAAGGGATTTGGGTGAGGGTGGCGCCGCCGGAGCGGCCGCGCTACTCCGGCGGGGCCCCGGTGGTGATTCACGTCCCCGGCGGCCTGGGGCCGGGAGGCGTGGGAACCGCGCCCGCGCGGCTCGGGGACTTCGGTTTCATTGACATCGCTTTCCTGTTCCCTGGCGGGGAGTCCGGGCCGCCAGTGGACGGGAGGCCGTTGCGCAGCGGAGGCACATACGATTTCCGCGGTCCAGCTTCCGTGCGCGCGCTGGCCGACGTGATCGCCTTCGCCACGGGCCGCACGCGCAGCCTGGAAGGCAAGAGCATCCAGGACTACCTGGGCCAAACCAAGGCGCTCACTGGGCAGGTGGGCGTGATCGGCTGGTCCCTCGGGGGAACCACGATCGCGGCAGCGCTGGGAATGCACGGGGCGGAGCTGCGCGGCCTGAAGTGGTACGCCAGCCACGAGTCGCCTTATGGAGAAGGCGTCATCGACGGCGAGTTCGGGGCCTGGAACCGGCCCAATCCTTTCTATGATGCACGCACCGGGACACTGGACCTGCGCAGCCTGCGGTACGGCAGAGACCTGCCGGTGAGGCAGGTTGGCCGGCCGCAGGAAGCTCCGACGCAATTCCGCGGGGTGTTGTTCCTGGACGGCAACGGGAACAACACCTTCGAGCCGGAGACCGACTTCGCTTTCAGCGGCATGTTCCTTTCCGGCCCGCCGCCCAACGTCTTCTACTCGCCCATGCTGACGCGGGCGGCGCGCGATCAGAAGGTGTTCGGATCCGAATGGCCTGCGCACATCGCGACGCTCGAGAAGACCGAGGAGGCCTGGCGCCTCCGCGACGGCGTGTCGCACATTCCCAGCGCGGTCAAGAACCTGCCCGAGCTGGCGGTGATCGTGTTCGCCGGGGCCAGAGACCACGTTCAGTCTACCGCCGACCACCGGCACATTCTCTTGCAGTATGGCGGTTTCCAGCAGGCGGGAGCGCGCTGGGTGCGGCTGAACCCGGACGCGCGCTACGTCGAGATGGTGCTGGGGCGGAAGGTCCCGCGCGAGGTGCAGAACCCGGCCGGCGCCAGGTTCGACCGCGCCAACATCCGCGGCGCGGTGATCGCGGAGCCGGAGGACGGCGGGCCGGCGGACCCCGAAGCGCTGATGGCCGCGGCCTGCGAGCTCGCCGACCGCACCCACAACAACGACTGGAGAGCCACCCTGCCGGCGCTCCTGTTCCCGGACGCGCCGCGGCGCACTCGCCCGCAGCGGCCCCCGCTGCCTCCGCGCGGCGAGGCGCGCCAGCCGCGCATCGCGGTGGTCTTCAACATGCACCTGGATCCGGTGGGAGGCCCGGACCCGGAA
>VFZS01000428.1 GCA_016871095.1 Acidobacteriota bacterium | reverse complement strand
AAGCCATGACCACTCCCTGCCGGTCGTGGCTCGGTTGCATCTCATTACGCGTGCAGGCACTGGCCGAGCCGCGAGCGTCAGCGAGCGGTCGGGTTCACGCAAAGTGAACAGCATTGCCACTAGCCTGACTTTCGCAGTTCGGTAGTGATTGTGGCGCCGGGGCGGCCCGACGTCAGGGGAAGCCGTTTGCCTGCCAGGTCTTGTCTTTGGTCTAGCGCACCTCCACGCGGCGCCCGATCCAGTCCACCGGCACCGAGTAGCGGTTGGTGTGGAGCGCCACATAGCCTTCGAGGTCCGTGAACCAGAAGGACCGTTCCACGCGGGTGGAACAGTTGGCATCGCCGGTCTCATGGGCCACGCTCGCTCCGCCGACCGTCAGATCCTCACGGACCCGCACGAGATTCCCCTGGCAAGTGCTGAAGAGCTCGAGGATGCGTTGCCGGCTCACCGCCGAGCCGTCGCGCCCGGCAGCATACGGGAAGCTGGTCTTTCGCGGCGGGAGGGGGCAGTGTGCTGGAAACAATCGTGGAATCAACGACATACGTGCGCGACTGATCTTTCGCCCAATCCCAGGGAACTCGGCTCAACGGAGCGGGCAAGCGCGGTGGACGCGGCGGGAGTTGCCCTGCGCTACGCTGCTGGAGACGGTAGCCGGCGGCGCAATCGGGGTTGGCGGCGTGCCAGCGCGCTGGCGTCTTCTTCCGCCGCTCCGTCTGACACGCCGATCTGTGGCAGGCGTGTTGCCGGTCTCCCACACGCACATCAGGCCGGAGCCACCGGCGGCAGATCGAGCACCGTCTCTTCCGGGCCTCGGGCATAGTGATCTGTCACTGCCCGAACTCGCGGGCGGCTTCGAGCATGGCCTCGATGTTCTCCGGCGGCACGTCGGCCAGGATGTTGTGCACCTGTGCCCACACGAAACCCCCGCCGGGCATGAACACCTCCAGGCGCCGGCGCACGTCCGCGCGGACCTCTTCAGGAGTGCCGTGGATCAGCACCCGCTGGGTGTCGCAGCCGCCGCCCCAGAAAGTGAGGTCGCGGCCGAACTCGCGCTTCAGCCGCTCGGGCTCCATGTTGCGAGCGCTGGTCTGCACCGGGTTGAGTATTTCCACTCCGGCTTCGATCAGGTCAGGGATCAACTGGTAGAGGCCGCCGCAGGAGTGCAGGAAGATGTGCGCGCCGCTCAACTTCCGGGCGTACTCGTAGATGCGCCGGTGCCGTGGGAGGAAGAACTCGCGATACATCGCGCGCGAGATCTGCGGGCCGCTCTGCATCCCCAGGTCGTCGCCCACCACCAGGATCTGCACCGAACCGCGCAAGGGCGGCAGCAGCCGGTTCAGCTTCTCCAGATGCAGCTCGGTGAGCCGGTCCAGGAAGCCCGCCAGTTTGCGCTTCTCGCTGCCCAGGTAGAGATACAGGTTCTCCATGCCGAACAGGAACTGGCTCCACTCGAACAGGTTGCAGCCCACCGCCAGCGAGATGGCGTAATCCGTGGACTCGCAGAGCTGGCCCGCCAAGCAGGCGATCTCCCGGATGCGCTCGTCGGTCAGCGGAACGTCGAAGGGCGGCGTGGGCAGAGCCGCCCAGGTGACCAGGTTCATCTTCTCGGCCAGAGGCTCGTAGCGGTCCAAGCCCCCCGGGCCGTCCAGCGGCCAGTAGCACTGGTCGATGTACAGCGCGCCCGGCGGCATGCGCCCGATCACGATGCCGGAGGGGTCGCGGACGATGAGCCCCCCGTCCTCTCGTTCCGGGCGGAACCACCCGGGCGCCAGGGCGGCCGAGCCGTCGGGCAGCGTCCACGGCTGCCAGCCGCCGGGCGGGGTGAAGGCGCGGCCCAAGTCGATGACGTCCACGTGGTAGCGCTCGAGATACCAGTCGTCGGGCTGCGCTAACTGCTGCACCAAGTCGTACATCAGCGTGGGCGGCCCGTTCAGGCCCAGGTGCGCCTTCAGGCGGTTGTAAGCGATGGCCATGATGCCGGTCGAGCGCATCGACCCCTGGTCGATAGGCGCCCGGTCCGGCTCCCGGTGGTTGACAGCGGCAAGAACACGCTCGCGAGGCGTCATAGTGGCGGAACCCGGTCCGCCCCTCATCTTACCGCTTGGGCTTGCCGGGCACTGGGGCGCGCTGGAAACCGCCGGTTTTCTTCTGCTCCGGCTTGGCAACCGGCGCGCCGTCGGCCCCTACCAGGGGCCTCTCCTGGCCGTAGAGCTGGCGATAGAGACGCGCATTGCGCAGCACCGCCAGCACGTAGCCGCGGGTCTCGGTGAAGGGGATGGTTTCGACGAACTCGGCAGGCTCACGGAAGGGTCCCCAGGTCACCCAGTTGTCGGCGCGGGTGCTGCCGGCGTTGTAGGCCGCCAGCGTCACTTCCCATTGCGCGCCGTGCTTCTCGTGCAGCGTCCGCAAGTGATACGTGCCCAGGCGCAGGTTGTAGTCCGGCTGGAACAGCAGGCTGTTGCGGAAGCGCTGGTTCAGCTTGCGCGCCAGTTGCCGTCCCGTGGCGGGCAGGATCTGGGTGAGGCCGTAGGCCCGGGCCGCGGAGATGGCGCGCGGGTCGAATTCCGACTCCTGGCGGATGAGGCCCGCCAGCAGGAAGGGATCTACGTCCCGCCACTGGGCGTAGCGCTCCAGTTCGCTGCGGTAGGGGAACGGGAACAGCAAGCGCCAGAAAGCCGCCGGAGCGCTCTCCAGCGGGTAGACCAGGTAGGCGGGCGCCAGGCTCTTCATGAAGCGCAAGGCCTGGGCGTGATTGCCGCGCCGGACGTGCGCCCGCGCCAGTTCCATGGCTAGCACGTGCGCCTGCGAGCCGGTCCGGGCGGCGAAGCGCAACTCCCTGTCGCCCAGCTCGTCGATGCCCGCCGCGTACAGCAACCGCGCCCGTTCCAGGCGTTGGCGGGTGGCGGGCAAGGGGTCGAAACGCCCCGGAGAAGGACGCACCGGCCACACCACGCCGTGCAGGAACTGCGTCACCTCCCGCGAGGCCGCCGCACGGAAGAACTCCGGCTGCGCCAGCCGGTCCCCGGCCAGCATCGCGTAGTAGTGGTTGGCATAGCTCCCGGTGACCTCGGCATAGTACGCTTTCGCCACGGCGAAGTCCCGGGCATCCTCGGCCAGGCGGCCCAGAAAGTACAGCGCCGCATCGGCCTTCTCCGAACCCGGGTACTCCCGCAGGTGGGCGCGCAACAGGGCGGCGGCTTGCGGCCGCCGCTGCAAGTAGGCGCTCCAGGCCACCTTCCAGTGACAGTAGGCCGCCTGTGGTTCCGCGGGAAAGCTCTCGTAACAGGCGCGATACAACGGCTCGTAGGCCTCCGGCCGGTTCTGGATGAGCCGCCGGTTGCCCGCCGCGACCAGCGCCCTGAGCCGCCACGGCGATTGCGGATGAAGCGCGCCGAGACGCTCGACCAGGCTCAGTATCTCCTCGTCGCGGTCGAGGCGGCGGGCGCATTCCGCCAGGTAGTAGAGCCGCTCGGCGTCCGCCTCGGCGGAGGCCGGCTCCAGCTTCTTCAGATGGGCGTATGCGGCAGCCGTCTGGCCGGCGGCGTATTCGGCCGAGGCGGCGCGCACGCGCGCCAGCTCGCGGTCCTTGCCGGCCAGGCGGCCGGCCATGGATTCGTACTCGGCGCGCGCGCGGCGCGGCTCGCCGGCGCGCAGCCAGCGCTCGGCGCGGCGGAACATGTCCTCGGCCGAGGGCGGCGGATAGGCGGCGCCCAGCGTGCTCCGCAAGCGGTCCAGAGCGTCCGCGGCCCGCGCGGCCTCCGGGCTGGCCGGATACCCGTAGTACACCTGCTGGTAGCGGTGCGCCGCCGAGACCGCGTCGCCCGCCGCCTCGTGCGCGGACGCCAGCAGCGCGTCGCCCGCGGGTTGCGCCAGGCGGGCCTGGTGCTGGCGCAGAACGCGTACTGCCTCCGCGGGAGCTGCGTCAGCCAGATACGCGCGCGCGGCCAGCCATGCGGCGTCTCCGTCGAGCGGGGATGGCGGCGTGCTGTTCCACACCGCTTCGAGCGCGCGCAGCGCGGCGGGGTAGTTCCGTAGCTCGAACTCGGCCGAGGCCAGCAGCCAGCCCAGGTGATCCGCCAGCGCCGGGAACCGGGCTTGCGCCTGGCGCAAGCCCTTGGCCGCCTCGGTCCAACGCTTGGCGCCGTAGTCGCTGTAAGCGGCGCGCAGGACCGCCTCAGGGGCGCGCCTATCAGACTGCGCCGTCAGCAGCGGTGAGATCCCAACCAGCAGGAGCGCGAAGCGCTTGCGCACGATTCAGCCCATGGCCCCCGGGTAGTCCGGGCCCAACCGGGCGGCATCACCCTGAGCCAGCGTGCCAACCAGCTCCTCGTGCAGGTAGTCCCGCATGGAGGGGCACATCGCTGCGTAGTCCTGCTGGAAGGTCTCCCGCGCTGGGTCGATGATCCTGGCCAGCTCGCAGTACAGGTCGGCCTGCTCGCGTCCGCGCAGCACGGCAGGCATTTCGTGGACCAGAATCTCGGCCACCTTGACACGGGCAAACCGGCGGGCTTCCAGATGCAGCGGTTGCTCCTCGAGCGGGAGCGCGCTCCAGTCTTCTGAAGCCGGGACGGCAGGAAGCGCCGCGGCGCGCTCCAGTACTCCTTCGAGTTCCGCACCCACCTGGCGGGCGATGGCTGCAAAGCGCTCGTCGAGGATCTCGTCCAGTTGATCCCGCCGCGCGTCGATCAACTGCCGGGCCATGGCCTCACGCTCCGCGGCGAGCACCTCGATGAGACGGCCAACCGTATCAGTCTCCGAGTACAAGGGCATGCGGCGGCACCAGCGTCAGACTCATTCTAGCAGACGCTCCTCAGTCGCGGTTCGCGGAGCGCTGCCAGGAGAGCTGGAAGGGAATCAGCGTGGCGGTGACGCGCACGGGATGACGCCCGTCGGTGAGTTCCAGGCGGAGCTGGCCGTCCTCCTGCGTGGCGCCCTGACCGTACAGCACGTCCTCGTCCAGGTGAACTTCCAGGTCCGCCAGGCGCAGGCGGGGCAGGCCCCGTGCAATCATCAGTTCGAGCTTGCCGGAAAGCGA
>VFZS01000427.1 GCA_016871095.1 Acidobacteriota bacterium | reverse complement strand
TGGGAGGCGCGGTATGAGTTCTGATTTGCGCGCAAGCATGGTGGAGCGCGAGCCGGACCTCCACGACTACCTGGACGTCCTACGGCGGCGCTGGTGGGTCGTGGCGGCATCCATCACCCTGGCCCTACCAGCAGCGCTGGGGATCAGCCTGCTGTCGCCGCCGGTCTACCGCGGCACGACCACGATAGTTGTGGACCGCTCGGGCGCGAGTTTGGGCCTGCTGCCCGATCTGACCGGCTTCAGCCAGCAGACCTACGTCGATACCCTGGCCGAGATCATCAGGAGCCGCGCAGTCGCGGAGCGCGCGCTGGACCGCCTGCCCGCCCCGACGAGCTCCGACCGCGAGAGGGTGCTGGAGCGCTTCCGCAAGAGCCTGCGGGTGCAGCGCGTGCGCGGCGCCGACCTGATCAAGATCGAGGCCGAGGGCCGGACCCCAGAGGGCGCATCAGACGCAACGAACGCCGTGGCTTCGGCCTTCGTCTCCTGGCACGTGGAGGCGCGCAGGTCGCAGGCCCAGGCCGGGCGGCAGTTCATCGAAGGACAGCTCGCCGGACTCACGAGAGAGCTGCGCTTCGCCGAGGACTCCCTGGCCAGGCACAAGACCCAGGGAGGCCAGGTGGCGCTCTCCGAGCAGACGCGCCTGGCAGTGGACAAGCTGGCCGAGTTCGAGGCGCAGCGGCGTGTGGCCGGCGCCGAGCGCCAGGGGGTCGAGGCCAGCCTGAGGCAGGCCAGGGCCGTGCTCGGGCAGCAGCATCCCACCGTGCCTTCCTCGTTCGTCACGGCCGAGGACCCGGTGGTCGAGGGCCTGCGCGCAGAACTCGCAAAGCTCGAGACAGAGCTGGCAGGGCTCCGGGAGCAGTTCACCGACAGGCACCCGCGCGTGCTGGCCACCCAGGCGCGCATAGGCGAGGTGAAGGATAAACTGCGCCAGCAGGCGGCCCGGACCCTGGCCGCCCAGACGGCCACACTCAATCCACTGCATCAGGACCTCGCCGGCCAGATCATCAAGCTGGAGGTCGAGCAGCACGCCCTCCAGGCCCGCGAGGCCGCCCTGGCGCTGGCAGTACGCAGGTACGCCGGCGACATTCAGACCCTGCCTCCCAAGGAGATCGCCCTGGCCCGGCTCACGCGCGACCTGAAGGTGGCGGAAGAGACATATCTGCTGCTCTCGCAGAAGCTGCAGGAGGCGCGCATCGCCGAGGCCTCGGTGGTGGGTGACGCGCGAATCGTTGACCGCGCCGTTCCCCCCACCACCCCTGTGAGGCCCCGCACCAGCATGAACACGCTGTTGGGCGCCCTGCTCGGCCTCATGCTCGGCCTGGGCGCCGTCTACATGCTCGAGGCGCTCGACGTCACCTTCCGGACGCCCGAGGAGGTCGGCCAGGCCCTGGGCCTGCCGGTCCTGGCAGCGGTGCCTTTCTGGAAGAACGCCGGGAAGCCGCAGACCCCGGACGAGATGCAACTCGTCATGCACCGGCACCGGCGCTCGCCCTTCGCCGAGGCGTTTCGTCACCTGCGAACGAACCTGCTCTACCTGAGCCCCGACCGGCCGCTGCGCGCCCTCCAGGTGGCCAGCCCGGGGCCGGGTGAGGGCAAGACCACCGTATCCTCGAATCTGGCCATCGCCCTCACCCAGACGGGCCAGAAGGTATGGCTCGTCGAGTGCGACCTCCGCAAGGGGGGCATGCACTGGGCCTTTCAGCCTGCCGGAACCGGGGGCCTGACCGAGCTGCTCGTCGACGGTCTGCCGGTGGATCGGGCTCTGCACCGCACCGAGATCGAAGGCCTTTGGTTCCTGCCCGGTGGAACCCCCCCTCCCAACCCCGCCGAACTGCTGGGCAGCCAGAAGATGCGCGCCTTCCTCGAGCACGGCCGCGGCCAGGCAGACATGCTGGTCATCGACTCACCCCCCCTCCTCCCTGTCACCGACGCCGCCGTCCTCGCGCCCATGGTAGACGGCATACTACTGGTGATCAACCTCCCCACCACCCCCCGCGACGCCGCCCTCCGCGCCCGCCACCATCTCGACGCGGTGGGCGCCAAGGTGTTGGGCGTGGTGGTTGTAGGCGTACCAACCGGCCGGCGCGGCTATGGCTACTACTATCGCGGGTACTACGGGGCTGAGTCGGAGGGCAAGGACAACCTCAAGTGAGCCAAAGGCAGCACAGGCAACGGACAAGCAGGAGGAGTTGATGAAAGTGCCCGAACCTCGGGTGGCAATAATCGGCTACGGTCGCGTGGGCAAGGCCATGGAACGCTTCTTCTCGCGCATGTATGAGACGCACGCATTCGATCCCCCAAACGGCCTTGGTGATCGCGACATTGTGGACGACTGCGATCTCGCCGTGGTCTGCGTACCAACCCCGATGCGAAGTGACGGGTCCTGCGACACTTCCTTCGTTGAGGATGTCGTCAGCCACCTTAAGGCCCGTTTGATCCTGATACGGTCGACAGTCCCTCCGGGAACGACCGACAAGTTGAAGGCATCCACAGGCAAACGTGTTGTCTTCAGCCCCGAGTACGTGGGTGAGCCGGACTACTGGGTTCCTTACGGGATGATGCACGAAGAGGTCGAGAGCCCCTTCTACATATTCGGCGGCGCCCCGGATGACTGCCAGGAGATGGTAGATATCTTCGCTCGGATTGCGGGACCGACCAAGAAGTACAGGATCACGAGCGCGCGGGCGGCAGAGGCCGTCAAGGCCTTCGCGAACGAGTACATCGCATGGAAAGTCATCTGGGCCGCAGAGATGCGAGAGGCATGTGAGGCCCTCGGAGTCCCCTACTGGGAGGTCCGCGACCTATGGGCCCTCGACCCGCGCGTCGACCCCATGCACACCGCCGCATGGTCGGGCTCGCCCGGTTTCGGGGGAAAGTGCTTGCCAAAAGACACTTCATCCCTCTACACAACGCTGCGAAGCGTGGGCTATGAGAAGACCGTTCTCAAAGCGGTCATCGCGAAGAACATGTCGCTCCAACCGGATGCTTACTGCAGCGAGATCTTCTGGGGGTGTGAAGAACAACCTGGCGTTACCGAAGCGCCTGAAGGTCACTAGGGTCGCATGAGAACACGGACGAAATCCAGGTCATAGATGTCTGCAAGGGTGACCAGCTTCGGATTGACATGTATGGTCAAGTGCGGCCACGAGATCGGCTCGCTCCGAACCTTGGACCATGGGTCATCTCCGTGTGCTCGATCGCGCCGGTAGGCCCGCCAGGTTGGCACGGATGCCTTTCTCGCAATCAGGAAGCGTCAGATCAACTTGCCGGGTCGGGCAAGAGGGCTGCTGTTCCCTCATGGCCTGGCGAATCCGAATTGGGCTGATCTGATGTGAATCACCCTGTTGCCAGCGCGGCCCGCCGTGTTCCGTGGGCGCGGAGACCCGGGTGCTGGTGGCGCCTACTAGTGAAGTTGCCCGCAGCGCTCAACAAGGCCAGAAAGCACCCGGTTGGCAAGAACGCTGCGGCGACATACTCAATCCACATCGCGAACTATGTGCTGCCGCTGGTGATAGTGCCCTACCTTGTCCGGACACTCGGCCCAAGAGAGTATGGTGTGGTCGCCTTCGGCCAGGGTCTGGTCTCTTGCATCGCACCCCTGACAGAATACGGGTTTACATACTCAGCAACCCGACAGATCTCCGTGCAGCGTGATGACCCGATGGCCGTGAGCCGTACCGTCTCAACTGTCCTGGCAACGAAGGCGCTTCTCTCCTTGGGCGGGCTTGTTCTGCTTGGCGCCCTGATCGTAAGCGTCAGCCATTTCAGGGAGATGGCGGCGCTACTGATCGTTCTGTATGGTGTGGTCTTGGGGAACGCTCTCTTTCCCACCTGGCTGTTTCTCGGGATGGAACGGATGCCAATCGTTTCCGTAGTGAACCTGGCGGTTCGCTCAGCAGTCGTGGTTGGAGTATTCATTACAGTCCGGACGACACAAGACGGCATAATCTACGCAGGTATCACAAGTATCGGGTCCTTAGGTGCCGGGCTTGTTGGCGCGGTGCTCGCTTTCGCACTGCTCGGAGTTCAACTGACAACTCCATCCTGGCTTGACATCAAGAACGCTCTTCGCGACGGCTTTCCGCTGTTCATTTCGACTGCTTCAATCACAATGTACACGGCGGGGAACGCCTTCGTGCTGGGGCTGCTGTCAACGCCTGTGGCAGTAGGCTACTTCTCAGCCGGTGAGAAGGTCGTAAAAGCTGTGACGGCCCTCTCTGGCCCTCTGGCCCAAGCGACATACCCACGCATTAGCCGGCTGGCTTCACTCACAACAGAGGAGGCGCTTGGCTGGGCACGATTGATTCTGTGGGGGATGAGCCTACTAGGCCTCTTCGCCTCAGTCTCGATCCTCGCCGGAGCCTCATGGATTGCCAATCTAGTTCTCGGCCCCGATTTCCAATCGTCTGTTCACATCATTCGAATCCTGTCCCCGTTGCCTTTGTTGGTGTTTGCCAGCAATGCTCTTGGCGTCCAGACGATGCTGCCGCTTGGAAGAGACCGTGCATTCACAGCGATTGTGGTTTCTGCTGGCCTAGTGAATATACTCCTTGCATTCGTCTTCGTCCCGGTCTGGCGAGAGATTGGAATGGCGGTTGCTGTGCTAAGCAGCGAGGCATTCGTAACAGGATCTATGCTCTTGTATCTCCTTGCTACGGGCTTGAAGCCCCTGGGCCGTGGTGCGCCAACAAGACAGGTGCAGAAGACTCGAGAGGGGGTGCAGGGCTGAAGGGACCCTGGCTCATAATCGGAGGTGGGGTAACCGGGATTGCCGCAGGCATAGCATCTGGCCTGCAAGTGCTGGAAGCGATGGAGTCTCCCGGAGGCATCTGTTCATCGTACTACATGGCCCCGGGCGACAGCAACCGTCTTCTCGCAGCCCCTGAGTTGGGTGATTCATACCGATTTGAACTGGGGGGTGGGCACTGGATATTCGGCGGCGATCCGCTAGTGATTCGCTTGCTGGACTCCGTGGCTCCCCTCAGGACCCACACACGCAGGTCTGCCGTGTACCTGCACGATCGTAATCTGTTCATCCCTTAC
>VFZS01000426.1 GCA_016871095.1 Acidobacteriota bacterium | reverse complement strand
CTCATGCTCCTCGTCCGGCTTCATCTCGCGGATCGCCACCGGCTCCTCACCGAGCCGCTCCAGCCGGCTAGGTTGGCCGCCGCAATCGAGTAGGCAGCCGTGCGGGTCACGTTGTTGTCAGCCGGGCCGTCGTGCCAGTGCTCGGCCGTGCTCACCGCCGAGGTCAACACCGGATTGCCGCCCCCGCACCCGCCGGCGCTCAACTGGAAGGAACGCAGATGCGCGGCCGCGACATTGCAGGTGGTCGAACGAGGATATCGGCCTGCTCAAGTACTTCCGCTTCACCGAGAGCATCAACCTTCAGGTGCGCGCCGAGTTCATAAGCCTGTTCAACCGTCATCACTACGCCAACCCGAACACGGGCCTGGCGAACCAGACCAACTTCGGCTACGTCATTGGCATGAGCGGCACCCCGCGCAACGTGCAGGTGGGACTCAGGCTGGGCTGGTGACCGTTGGCTCACGCTCGCGGCTCGGTTAGCGGGTTCGGCACGCGTTGCCGAGCCGCGACCGTCAGGGAGCGCTGGGCGCAAGCGGGCCCACCAGCCGCACGCCGCGGCTGCGCAGGTGAGCGTTCCAGGCGCCGATCATTGTCTGGTCCGGCGGCTTGACCGTGGCGGGCATCCGGGTGGTGAACCCGAAGCGGCGCAGTTTGGACTGGCCCAGCCGGTGATACGGCAGCAACTCCACACCCGCGAGGTTCCGCAGTTGGCCGGCCAGGGCCGCGATGCCGTCCAGGTGCTCCTTGCGGGCGTTGTACTCGGGAACCATGGGGCAGCGCAGCGCCAGCCTGGCCCCGGCGCGGTCCAGGGCCCGCAGGTTTTCGAGAATGCGCTGGTTGGACTCGCCCGTGAAGCTGGCGTGCAACTGCGGGTTCGTCTCCTTGTAGTCGTAGAGCCACAAGTCCACCAGCGGCAGCAGGCGCTCGAGGAGCTTCCACTCGGCGAAGCCCGAGGTCTCGACCACACAGTGCAGCCGCTCGGCCTGGGCCGCGCCCAGCAGCGCCTCGGCGAACTCGGGTTGCGCGAGCGGTTCGCCGCCGGAAAGCGTCAGCCCGCCGCCCGAGGCGCTGTAGTAGTCCCGGTCGCGCAGCACCACGGCCCTGACTTCTTCGACGCTGACGTCGCGTCCGACCATCTCCAGGGCCTGTGTGTCGCAGGCCGGCGCGCAGGCCCCGCAGGCGTTACAGCGCGCGCGGTCCAGCACCGCCCGGCCCGCCTGGTTGCGCGCCAGCGCGGTCTCCGGGCACGCCTGCACGCACTCCCCGCAGCCGATGCACTTCTCGGGCGTGAAAGCGAGCTGCGGCTTGGGGTCGATCCCCTCCGGGTTGTGGCACCACAGGCAGCGCAGCGGGCAGCCCTTGAAGAACACGGTGGTGCGGATGCCGGGCCCGTCGTGGATGGAAAAACGCTGGAGGTCGAAGATCCGGCCCTTCATGGTCTACATGTGCGCGGTGCGGGCGATGAGGTCTTCCTGCATGTCCGGCGTCAGGTTCACGAAGAACTCGCTGAAGCCCGCGATGCGCACCACCAGGTCGCGGTACTCGTCAGGGTTCTTCTGCGCCGCCCGCAAGATCTCCGTGTCGATGGCGTTGATCTGCAACTGCTGGCCGCCTTTGCGGAAGTATACGTTAAGCATGGCACGCACCTTGGCGCGGTTGGCGGGGCTCGACAGCATGGCCCCCTGGAAGCGCAGATTGACCTGGTAGCCGGTCTGCCAGCTACGGGCGGCGTTCAGCTTGCACACCGAGTTGAGCAGCGCCGTGGGTCCGTTTCGCTCGACGCCCGCCGCGGCGGCCACCGAGCTGGCCAGTGGCGTGCCGGCCAGCCGCCCGTCGGGCGTGGCCGGCGTCAGCCGCCCGGTGCGCACCGCCGAGCTGCGCACCACATGCGTGTTGCCGAACTTCGTGCCGTCGCGGGGATCGCGGCAGATCTCTTTCATCGGCTCGTCGCGCAGGCGTTCCACCAGCCGGATCACCTCGTCCAGCCGCGGATCGTCGTTGCCGTGCTTGGGCGCGGCCAGCAGCCTGGCGCGCAGCCGTTCGTGACCCTTGAAATTGGCCGCGCACGCCGCCGCTACATCTTCCAGCGCCGCCTGCTTCTTCTCGTAGACCACCTGGCGGATGGCGGCCAGGCTGTCCACTGCGTTGGCGAAGAACACGCCGCCGCAGGAGAGGATGTTGTACCTGGTTCCCAGCGCCAGGTCCCGCGCGCGCTCCAGGCAGCCGTCGAAGAAGCAGGAAGTCAGCGGCGTCTGGCCCCACTTCATCTGGGCCTCAAGCACCTTCATCCCGGCAGCGTAACTGGTGCGGATGGACTCGCGCAGGCAAGCGCCGAAGGCGGCCGCGAAGTCCTCGAAGGTCTTTAGCTCCGCCGCCGCCGGCGCCACCGGCCTGCCCTTGGCATCCCCTCTGTAACCGCGGCCCGAGGTCAGGGCCAGCTCGATCGCGCGAAGGTAGTTCGCGTTGGCGCCAGGATTGAAGTAGAACTGCCCCGGGATGGCCAGCTCGTTGCATCCCACGGCGATGTAGTTGCAGGCGTCCTCGCGCGCCACGCCCAGCTCCATCAGGCCCGCCGGGATGACCTGGTCGTTCCACATCAGCGGGAAGCAGGTTCCGCGGGCGATCCGCGACAGGCAGAAGTCGAAGAACTCCTGGTCGATGTTGGCGTGCCAGCGGATCCAGACCAGCGGCTCGGGCACGGAGAGGTTGGTGGCGGCCTCCAGGAAGACGCGCGAGAGGGGGTTGGTGAGGTCGCGGCCGTCCGGGGCCGATCCCCCCAGGCACAATCCCTGGGTAAGGTGGTGCTCCGGGCCCCAGAAGGTGTTGTCGTACATCTTGAGCACGAAGTTCTCGCACAGCGCGAGAGCTTCGGCGTCGCTCAAGCGGCCCGCCTGCTTGTCCGCCGCGCAGAAGGGATAGAGAAGCTGATCGATGTGGTCGGGCGTGCAGGAGTAGCCGTGGCCTTCGATGTGGATGGCCTGGTGCGCGAACCAGAGGAGCTGGAGGGCCTCGCGGAAAGTGGCGGGCGGCTCGCTGGCGATCCTGGCCGCGATGCGGGACATCTCCTGGTTGTCCGCCAGAAACTCTGCATAGCGGCGTATCCACTCGGTCAGACCCGCGAGCGTGTGCCCGGCGGCGCTGAGAAACGCCAGCTTCTCCGGGTCGCGCTCGCCCTGCCTCCGCTCCTTCACTTTTTCCTGAAGGCCGCGCAGCCCTACGCGCAGTAGCTCCCCGTAGCTGGGGCTCAGGTGGCCCTGGTTGGAGATGAACTTGTACTGCGCGGACTCGGGCAACTCCCCGCCAGGGGGGAGGGCGGCTTGCGGATTCGCGGCGCGGTAACGGCCCCACAGGTTGCGGTCGCGCCACCAGTCGCGAATCTCCGGCGGCACCTGGCCGCGCAGGTAGCCCCGGCGGTTGGGATTCTCGCCCGTGTAGATGTCGTTCTCGGCGATGCCCAGCTCGACGATGACGGGCATGGCGCCCGGCGTCTCGCTGATCGAGCCGGCCAGGCGGTCGCCGGCACGGAGGTACAGCGGCACGGTGCGGAAGTACTCGCGCAGCGCCAGGGCCTTCCGCACGATCCAGGGCTCGTTCTGGTTGGCCTGGAAGACGCGAGTGAACACCCGGGCGCGATGGAGCGCCACGCCGACGGGCGAGGACACGATGTCGCGACGCAAGGCGCCGATGGCCGGCGAAGACGGCGTCGGCGGCGCGGCCAGTGCCGGAGCGGCGCCGAGGGTGCACAAGAAACGGCGGCGCGAGAAGGCGGGTGCGCGTCTCATGGGTACCTCCCATTATTCCACCGCCGGCCTGTGGGGACAGCCCGCGTGTTTCACATCCGCCTGGCGGTCGACCCGCCGCTGAACACTTCGATGGAACCATCTTCCTTGCGGACGAAGCGGACGTCGGGCACGCCGCCGTCCGGGTCGAAGAACCGACTCTCCGTCTCGGGCAGCAGCTCGGCGCGCTGGCCCCGGCTGGATTCCGCGTACAGACAGCCTTCGCCCGGGGCCAGCGTAACCAGCGGTCCGCCGGGGAACTCGTACTTCCCGGCATATGACCGCAGCACTTCGGCCGTCACTGCCACCACCGTCCGCTCCCGCGGCTTGTGGTCCTGCCACCCGTACTCGGCGGCGATGCTGCGGAGGATCTCGCCCGCCAGCGAGCCTCCCTGGTCGCCGTTGGTCATCACCACCGCGCCATCATCGGAATCGCGGTAGGCGAATAGCGCGCACCTGAATCCCTCGTTCGACCCGCCGTGGGAGAAAGACCTCCGGCCCGCCTTTTCACCCAGGCTGAATCCCAGCCCGTAGTTGCCCAGGACGGCGGTGAGCATTTCCCGCACGGCAGCGGGCTTCAGCACCTTGCCAGGCTTCTGGATCTCGAGAATCACCCGGCACAGGTCGGAGGGCGTGGTCCACAGCCCGGCCGCGGCCATCTCGGGGTAAGTGTGCCACTTGCCCGGAATGGCTCCGCCGTCGCCGCGGTGCCCCGTGGCGGCGCGCGCGGCGTAACGCTCCGGCGCCGGCTGCTCGTATGTGCTGTGCTCCATTCCCAGAGGGCCAAGTACCAGTTCCCGCGCCACTTGCGGAAAAGGCTTGCCGGTCACGTCTTCCACCAGTTGCTGCATCACCTCGTAGCCGCCCCCGGCGTACCGCCACCGGCTGCCCGGCACGATGTCCGCGCGGATGGAGACCGTGTTGGCGGGCTTGATGCCGTCCAGCAACTGGCGCAGCGTGGGAACCTCGGCGCCCGCCGCGTAGCCCGGAAAACCGTGGACGGTCAGTCCCGCAGTGTGGCTGAGCAGCCGCCGCAGGGTGACTTTCTCCTTCTGAACGAACTCGTTGTCCGGCACTTTCCAGGAGCGCAGCTTGAGATTCACATCCTCGTCCAGCGCGAGCTGGCCCAGCTCGACCAGCCGCAGCGCTACCATGGCGGCTACCGGCTTGCTGATGGAGGCTGCCTGGAACAGCGTGTCCGGGGTCACTGCCGGGCCGCCCCCGGCGGACCGCTCGCCGTAGCCGCGCGCCCACTCGATCCGGCCCCGCTCCACGA
>VFZS01000425.1 GCA_016871095.1 Acidobacteriota bacterium | reverse complement strand
CTGCCCGACCGAAACAACCTCCAGCCGCGCATCGGCGTCGCATGGCAGTTCGCGCCCAAGTGGGTGCTGCGCGGCGGATACGGGCTGACCTACCTGGGCCAGAGCTCATGGGGTCCGGCCACCGGTTTCAGCCAGCCGACCAACTTGATCGCTTCCACCGACGGCAACCTGACGCCGGCGGCTAGCCTGAGCGATCCCTATCCCGCGCACCTGTTCCCCAGCGGGCTGCTCCAGCCCATCGGCAGTTCCCTGGGGCTGGCCACCAATCTCGGCCTGGGCGTGAGCGCGCAGTACCTGGATCGTGCGCTCCCGTACTCGCATCAGTTCTCGGTGGGCTTCCAGCGCGAGCTGCCCTGGAACTTCCTGGTGGACGCTTCCTACGTGGGCAACCTCACCCGCGGGCTGCCGCTTGGTCTCGGGCTGAATTTCGTCCCGGCCGCCGAGCTGACGCGCCTGCCGGTGGCTGACCGGCCGGCATACTTCACGGCGCAGGTTCCCAACCCCATGGCCGGCCTGCTGCCGGGCTCTGCCTACAACGGAGCGAACATTCCGCGCCAGCAGTTGCTGGTGGCCTATCCGCACTTCTCGGGCGTCAGCATCTCGGACGTGCCCATCGGTTCCCAGCGCTACGATTCTCTTCAGATGAAGGCTACACGCCGGTTCTCGGCCGGGCTGGCGATGCAGATCTCCTACACCCTCTCCAAGAATCTCGAGCGCGTCTCGTTGCTCAATTCGCAGGACACGGTGCTGGGCAACCTGCTGGACACCAGGCTGGAGCAGCGCCTGAATGAGTACGACTCGCCTAACGCGCTGGCGGTGGTATCCAGTTACGAGCTGCCGGTGGGGCGGGGCAAGCGCTTCGGGAGCGCCTGGCATCCGGTCCTCAACGGCGTGGCCGGGGGCTGGAACGTCAACGTCCAATACACCATGCGCTCCGGTTTGCCGTTCGCCTTCCCCAACGCTGCCCCTTTGGAAGCTCGCAGCGCCAGGCTCAACCACGAGCAGCGCGACGCCCTGGCTCAGAAGAAGGGCCGCACCCAGTTCGACCCGGTGTTTGACGTCTTCTTCGACACTTCGCTGTTCCCCAGCCGCACACCCGCGCCTTACAACCTGCGCGGTTTTCCCACGCGCTTCCCCGACGTGCGCAGCAAGGCGCTTAACATCTGGGAGATCTCGATATCCAAGGACTTCCCCATCAAGGAGCGGCTGAAGCTGCAACTGCGGGCCGACGCCCAGAATGCTTTCAACTACCCGTGGTTCAGCCGGTTGCAGAGCGCCGACGTGACCAATGCGCGGTTCGGCTTTCTGAACCCCTCGCCCAACTCGGAAGCGCGCGAGATCGTTCTGGCGGTTAAGCTGCTATTCTGAGCGGTGGGGCCGGCTAGTATCGAAGTCGCGGGCGATCCGGCGGCTGTGGAGGCCCGTTTCGAGGTTGTGCCGGACCGCCCGGCGGTATTCCTCATCCGGCTGGGCGAGGGCGCGCCGTACCTGAGCCGCACCACCCTGTTGCGGCGGCGTCTGCGCCGCTTGTTGCGGGAGCCCTTGCGGCTATCGCGGCGGCTCAACCTTCGGGAGATCGCCTCCCGGGTGGATTACTGGCTGGTGGGATCGCGCCTGGAGTCCAGCCTGCTGCTCTACGAGCTGGCTAAGCGCCACTTTCCGCAAGCCTACATCAGCTACTTGAAGCTGCGCTTTCCCTCATGCGTCAAGGTGATCCTCTCCAACGCCTATCCGCGCACGCAGGTTACCACCCGCCTCAGCGGCACCCGGGCGTTCCACTACGGTCCGTTCCGCAGCCGCACCGCGGCGGAGGAGTTCCAGAGCCAGTTGCTGGACCTGTTTCAGGTGCGCCGCTGTCAGGAGGACCTGCAACCCTCCGCCGGGGATCCTGGCTGCATCTACGGCGAGATGAACCTGTGCCTGAGGCCGTGTCAGGCGGCTGCCAGCCGTGAGGAATACGCCAGCGAGGTCTCGCGGCTGGTGGAATTCCTCTCCACCGGCGGGCGATCGCTGCTCGAGGCGGTGGCGGCGGCGCGCGACCGCCTCAGCGAGGAGCTGAACTTCGAAGAGGCGGCCCGCCAGCACAGGCGCCTGGAGAAGATCCGGCAGGTGCTGCGCCTGCGCGATGATCTGGCGGACGACGCCGCGCGGCTGTGCGGCGTGGCGGTGACGGCTTCCGCCGCTCCAGGCGCAGCCGAGTTACGGTTCTTCTCGCAAGGAGGCTGGCAGCAGCCGCTGCACGTTGACTTCGAGGTGGCCGACGGCAAGCCCGTATCCCTGGACCGGCGCCTGCGCGAGCTGGCCGACGGCCTCCAGCCACGCCCGCCAGGCAGAACGGAGCGGCGGGAGCACCTGGCGCTGCTGGCGCGCTGGTATTACTCGAGTTGGAGGGACGGCGAATGGCTCCGCCTGGAGGGGCTGGACCGCCTCCCATACCGCAAGCTGGTGGCCGCGGTGACCCGCGCCGCAGTAGGGCGAGCTTCAGCTTGAAAACCCGGGACAGGCTTGGGTGTCCCCCCGTGGACACCCCGGCCTGTCCCAGGGTTTTCACGCTCGCAACTGCGTCGGCGGCCCATGGCTGGTACTGTCCCACCTACCGCTTCACCTCCGTCGCCTTCCAGGCCTTCCACTCCGCCTGGAGCTGTTTGAACAGCTCCGGGTACTCGGCGAAGACGGTGCGCCGCTCCGCGGGGTCCTCGCGCACGTTGTACAGGAAGCGGTTGTTGCCCGTCTCCAGCAGCTTGAGATCCCCCCGCATGGCGGCCCGCATGTCGTAGCCTTCAGCGCTCCATTCCCAGAACAGCGTGCGCTGGGGGACCGAGACCTTACCCTGCCAGGCGTCCAGCAGGTTGGCGCCGTCAACCTTCCAGGCCGGGTCGGGCGTGCCCCCCGCGGCGGCCAGGAAGGTGGGGAACACGTCCATATTGTGCACCGGCTCCTCGCACTTGCGGCCGGCGGGCACTTTTCCCGGCCAGCGAACCACGCCGGGCACGCGGATGCCCCCCTCCTCCAGGCTGCGCTTCTGCCCCCGGAAGGGGAAGTTGCTGTCGTGGTAGTGGGACGTGCCCTGGGCGCCGCTCTCAAAAGTGGCCCCGTTGTCGGAGGTGAACAGTACGACGGTGTTGTCGGCCAGGCCGAACTCGTCCAGCGCCTTCATCACGCGGCCGATGCCCTTATCCATGCGATACACCATGGCCGCATAAGTGGCGTTCAAGGGCTTGCTGGGATCCTTCTCCTTGAACTTCCCGCGGAACAGCGCGATGTCTTCCTCGGGCGCCTCAATCAGGAAGTGCGACTCGATGTACGGCAAGTACAGGAAGAAAGGGCGGTTGCGGTTCTGCCGCATGAAGCGGATGGCTTCGTCGGAGAAGATATCCGCGGTGTAGCCGCTGGTCTTCTCCTGCTGGCGGCCGCGATAGAGGAATTTAGGGAAGTGCTCCCAGGCGTGCTTAGCGTCGAGGAAACCGAAGGTCTCATCGAAGCCCTGGTCCAGCGGGTGTGTGAAGGAGCCGTCCGGCAGCCGGCCGCGGTGCCATTTGCCGAACAGCGCGGTGGCGTAGCCCAGCGGCTGGAGAGCCTCGGCGATGGTGACCTCGGCAGCCGGCAGATCCTGGCTGTTGTTGACCACGCCGTTGTGAATGTTGTACTTGCCCGTCAGTAAACAGGCTCGCGAGGGCGCGCACAATGGCATGCCGGTGTACCAGCGCGTGAAGGTTGTGCCTTGCGCGGCCAGGCGGTCCAGGTTGGGGGTAGGCCAGGTGCGGCGTCCGTCGAAGCCCACGTCGCCCCAACCGAGGTCGTCAGCGAAGAGCAGTACGAAATTGGGGCGGCGGGTCTGGGCCGGTAAAGCCAGCGAGCTCAGCCCGCCGGCCGCGAGCAGCCGCAGCATATCGCGGCGCGAAGCAGGGAAGTCCAGGTGATTCGGCATGGTCGTCAGTCCCGAAAGCCAACTATACAGCAAAACCGGGCTGGCGGCCACACTACAGGCTCGCACCGCTGAGCGTGATGCTGATGGGCGGAGCGCTGATCCAGGCGCCTACGCGCCCTTCTTGGAAGTCTTGGCCTTGGCCAAAGCCCAACGGCGCTTCTGGGCCTCCGCAATCCGCCTGCGGCCGGCGGCGCTCAAGACGCGTTTCGGCTTGGCCGCCGGGGCCGTCTGACGCGCCGCTGTCCGGGCGCCCAGCATCTTGCGGACCTCCGTGATGTGCTTCTCAATCTCCCGACGCTGCTGTTCCAGGCCTTCCAGTGCGGCCGTCAACAGCGTCGCGTTCCAGCGTGCTTTCCTAGGCATGCGATTAGTGTGCTCCAACTATTCGAGTTATCGCCGGCAACCAGCCCAGCGGCGACACTCCTATTATAATGCCAACGGCGCTGGGGGATGCGCCCTACGGCTGGTGAATGGCCCTTAGTGCGGCAGGATGTCGAACGTGGTGGTGCCGTACTCGCGGACCTTCTCGTAGACCTTCTCCCACTCCTTGTGAGCGGGGTGGGGGGCATAGGCCTTCAGCGCGGCCTCGTCGGCAAACTCCATGCATACGCCATAGCTGCGCACACGCCGTGTGAGGGGACCGCTGACCTCCTTCTCACCCGCCGCCAGTTTCTTGCTGGTCTCGCGGTCGGTTCCCAGAATGGCCAGGTTGCGGGCTAGTTTCCCGGCCCAGACCCGGCTGAGGCCGGGGACCTTGCCGGGCAGCTCGTCGGTGGCCTTGTAGAAGGCTTCCCAGTCGGCCTGGGTGGCTGCCTCCACGGGCGTGAAGACGAAGCAGTGCATCAACTTCTTATCTGCGGCGGTAGCCGCGCCGGCGGCCAGCAACAGCACCGTCAGGCCAACGATCAGTCGAGTCGGGGTAATCAAGTTTCGCATCGTTCCTCCAAGTACTCAAGGGGGCTGGATGCCCCGCAGGTAACGTCCACCATTGTAGCAGCCGGGCTGATCGAGTGGCCGCGGGGGCGGCTGTGTTAGAATCGCGCCAGCGGATATGAAGCGACGGGCGCTGCTGTGGGGCGCCGGAGGCGCCGTGGTGGCGGGCGCATGCTTCCGGCGTGTGTGGCGCGAGCCCGCGCCGCG